>CAYOYX010000027.1:0-39340 GCA_964408275.1 uncultured Occallatibacter sp. | reverse complement strand
CAGTGTCAACCATGCCCCCGGTCCAATCTGTCAGGAATGCGCCCGGTCCGTACCTGTTTTTCGTGTACCCCCCACCCCCCCATTTTCCGTGAAACTGTGACTACCCCACTGATTTCCTTCGGACAAAACCCGGTAAAACCCGATAAAATGTGGATAACTTCGCGTTCCACGTGGAAAACTTGGCGCTAACTTCACCTATTATCAGACTCCAGGAGAGCCTCTGAATGCCCGTCACCACACAAATCCGTGTCCGCTACGCCGAAACCGACCAGATGGGCGTCGTCTACTATGCCAACTATCTCGTCTGGTTTGAGATTGGCCGCGTCGAAGTCCTGCGGTCACTGGGCTTTTCTTACCGCCAACTCGAAGCCGAGCACGGCTGCATTCTCCCGGTCATCAAGGCTGCCTGCCGCTACCGCGCCTCCGCCCGCTACGACGACGAAATCCTCATCGAATCCCGCCCCGCAATGCTGCGCGGCCCGGTGCTCAAATTCGCATACCGCATTCTCCGCAAAAATCCCGGCAGCGACGAAGCCACGCTCCTCGCTGAAGGCGAAACCACCCACGTCGTCTGCGACAGCCAGATGAACAAAAAGCACCTGCCGGAAAACTACGCGGCTGCTCTGCGCGCCATCTTGGAGCAGCCACAGAAAGAATAAAGCTACGAGAGCCTCTCAAAGTGATTGATTACGGTTTGCGCGGATGCGCTTCGACGGCATTGCGAACAGCCTCCGCATCCGCAATGTCTTGCGGCCTTGCGGCGGCCAGCTTAGACTCGATGAGGTCGGGAGCGGAGATGAAATAAGCCTTTTGGCCGCTCGTGGTATCGATTATGCCTTCCGCGCGTCTTTCCCAGGCCTCCTCAAAATCGACGCCTGGAATATCGGGCAGAATATCGAAGCCGTATGGGTCGCGTCCGAAGCGAAAAAAACTGCCCTTCTCGGCAAATTCTTCAGGCCGAATGCCATCGAGCGGAGCGCCGAACGCCGCCAGCGCGGCGTAAGTCGCCTGCGCATTCGCGGGGTCAGCTTTGATGAAAAGGTCAATGTCCTTCGTAAATCGTGGTTGCGCGTGAAAGATGACCGCGTAGGCTCCCACAATCAGGTATCTAACGCCATGGGCATGAAAGGCGGACAAAAGGTCTTTGTAGTCTTGGTACATTCGGCTCGATCTCCCAACCCTTCATTGCGTAAGCGGTCCGAATCATCTCCTCGACCGCGTCCAGTCGCTCATGGACGGGTCGGCTTTGCCAGTAGCGATACTCGTCGGCCTTCATCTCGTCAAAGTTGGTGTACTTGCGCACGGTCGCATCCATAACACCATTGTAGCGCCGGATGAGATCGGAAAGCGCAGGAAGATCGGCTACTATCAGGGAACGACTGTGCAGGATACGTAAGAAGGGTAGTTTTCTTTGCAGATATAGGATTTCGCTTGAGATAGGAGTGATAGTGAAATGGCAGACCTGAAATGGCTCGATGGTTACTCGGGAGAGACCCTCGATGATTTGCTTGCGCTCTCCGGCGAATATCGGATCGACTCGCTGGTCGTGGCAATGGGGCAGGCGCTCGATCAAAAGGCAGCCGAGGATGGAGAGATGAGCCTATCCGACGAAGAGCGTGTCGTTCTCGCTGTGAATGCTCTCGAACGCGAGGTGAATAACGGCGGCTACAGCCAGTTCTTCGCCAATTCATCCAGCGAGTTTGCTTCGATGATTGTCAATTCTCTCTTGAGCATCCGCTGCCCGGAGACGGCTTCGATCACGCAAGATGCAATCGACGTCCTCGGTATTGAAGATTTCTCTCCAGAGGCTCTGGAAGCGGCCATCGAATCAGAGAATGACGCCCGCGACGAGCGCCTTGATGAATGCGATGGCCTTTACTACGGCACGGGCGAAGACATCGCCGGCCAGCTCTTTGAGTTTGTCCTGGCCAACAGGGACGCAATTCAACTTTGAATCTGATGCGCTTGCTGATTCGCGAGCAATGCATCACTTCTCCCGCGCCACCACAAAATCCGGAACCCACAACAGCGCCCGCTTGTACTCCGAATCGGGCAGCGACGCCAGCGCCTGCCGGCTCTGCTCGGCATAGCGGTCGGCCACGCCCATCGCGTACTCCACCGAGCCGTGACGCGTGAGAATATCGCGAATCTTCTCCCGGCTCACATTCTCAAAGCTGCGGTCGTCCAGCACCCGTTGAATCGCCTTGCGGTCGGCGGCTGTGCCGTGGTCGATGGAGTGAATCACCGCCAGCGTCGCCTTGCCTTCGCGCAGGTCGCTGGCCACAGGTTTCCCTAGAACCTCTTCGCTGGCCGTCAGGTCGAGCACATCATCGACAATCTGAAATGCCAGCCCGACCGTCCGCCCATAATCCGCCAGACTAGCCTCCACACTCTCCGGCGCATCGGCCAGCACCGCGCCCAGCCGCATCGAAACCGAAAACAGGCAAGCCGTCTTGCGATAGATCAGGTCGTAGTACTCGGCCTCGCTGACCGCCCGTCCCAGCTTCTGAATCTGTAGAAGCTCGCCCTCGACCATCTGCTGCGTCAGCCCGATCAGGTGGTCCAGCACGCGCAGATTCCGCTCTTTCAGAGCCACGCTGAAGGCCTGCATATACAGCCAATCGCCGGCCAGCACGCACTTCTCATTGCCCCATGTCGTATTGGCCGATGGCCGTCCGCGCCGCTTGTCCGCTCCGTCGATAATGTCGTCGTGCACCAGCGTGGCGGAGTGGATCATCTCGACGACCGCGCCCAGCCGGATCGCGCTCTGGCCTGTATAGCCCAGCGCGTGCGCCGACAGCAGCAGCAGCGTAGGCCGGATGCGCTTGCCCCCGCCATTGCGCAGATACTCGGCAATCTCCGTGATGGTGCTAACGCCGGAGGCTGAATCGCGCCCCAACTCCTGCTCAATCGCCACGAGGTCGTCCCGCAGCAGATCGAAGACCTCTTTTGCCGTCGCTATCGCCAGTGTGCTCAAGTTTCTCCGGTTTCTACCCACTCGATCAGCAGGATATTATCTATTGATTCAACGCCGAACTTCGATGCCTGTAAAGATCAAAGAGCATCTTTCGGCGTCTTAACAGTAACAAAAACATCCATGAACCCACTTCCTGTTCTTAAACCTAGGTAGGCCATAAATGATGCAATATCCTTGTTGCTATAAATAAATATGTACCACAAAATACCTATGAAAAATGAAAACAAAAGGACGCAAAGCAGGGAGATCAGAGAAATTCGAAAGCCATATTTTATACAGCACTTCGAAAAGGAATCTTCAAGAGCTTCAACAGCTATAATCAGCATAAACAAACAGAATCCGGCTTTCCATCCGGCGATAAACCCGATAGCTAAACTCATAGCACTTGCTTTGACTAACCGATAGACAACCCGATTCGTCAAGGATGTCAATTTCGCCAGTTCGACTGACAACGGAGTTGCATTCATCTCTTGCTCCCTTGCAGGCTAATTGGTCCGGTAATTCGTAAACGTCAGCTCCACGCCCAGATCCTTGCCGCGCAGAAGAGCGATAATCGCCTGCAACTCGTCGCGGTCCTTGCTGGTGACGCGCACCGTGTCGCCCTGGATGCTGGCCTGCGCCTTCTTCTTCGAGTCCTTCGCCAGCTTGACGATCTCCTTGGCCTTCTCGATCGGAATCCCCTGCTGCAAGGTGATCTTTTGGCGCACGCTCTTGCCCAGCGCCGGCTCCAGCTTGCCGTAGGTCATGTTCTTCAGCGAAACGCCGCGTTTGACCAGCTTCTGGCCAAGAATCTCCTTGACCGCATCCAGATGATACTCGCCGTCCGAGGCCAACTGAATCTCCTTGTCGCCCTCGGCCAACTTGATCTCAGAGTGCGAATCCTTCAGATCAAAGCGCTGCCGGATCTCCTTGAGCGCCTGGTCGATCGCGTTGCGAACCTCTTGAATCTCCACCTTGCTGACAATATCGAACGAATTCTCTTGCGCCATTTTCTTGTCCCTCAAACCAATGCTGCTGAAACGTCTCTATCAGTTTCCCACGTCAGACCCTAAAGCAAACAGCCTGTTAAAATTTTTCGTCGTCGCCGCGGCAACCTCTTCCTCTGAAATTCCGTGCAACTCAGCCAGTGTACGCGCCGTCTGCACCACCCACGCCGGCTCATTCCGCTTGCCGCGATTGGCCGCCGGAGCCAGCCAGGGAGCGTCCGTCTCGACCAAAACGCTCTCCAGCGGCAGCCGCGCAACCACATCCCGCAACGGCTGCGCTTTGGGATAAGTTAGATTCCCGGCGAATGAGATCAGAAAGCCCAGATCGAGCGCCCGCTGAGCTTCCTCCCATCCGCCGCCGAAACAGTGCATCACGCCGCCCAGCCCCGTCGCCCGCCAATGCTTCTCCAGAATCCCCAGCAGATGATCCCACGCGTCCGTCGTATTGTCCGTCGGCCGGCAATGAATCAGCACAGGCCGCCTCCGCACCGCCGCAATCTCCAATTGCAGCACCAGTCCGCCGGCCTGCACCGCTCGCGGCGCGCCTTCGTGATAATAGTCCAGCCCAATCTCCCCACAGGCAATCACCTCCGGTTCGGCCAGCAGCCGGTCCAGCTTGCCCAGAACCTTGTCGTTAATCTCTTCAGTATTATGCGGATAAACCCCCGCGCTGGCGTAGAGCCTGGGAATGCCCTCCCGCCCGTTGAACTCGCGGCATACTGCCAGCGCCCCGTCCATTCCGCTCGCGTTCTCGCCAATCCCGATGGCCAGCACCGCGCCCACCCTCGCTTCGTACGCACGGCGCAGCATCGCTTCGCGGTCAGTGTCGTAGCGCGGGCTGTCCAGGTGTGCGTGGGAATCGATCAGCAATGAAGTCACAGATAGAGTCTAATTTCCCTGTGTGGAATCTTAAAGTACCGCAGTTTCAGACCTTCACGACCTTCAAGCCGAGATGATCTTCGAACGCGTCGAAATCCCTGTCGTGATGCAGTAGCTGATGGCCTTCCAGAATGCAGAATGTCGCAATCAAGCAGTCGATCGTTGCGCGCACCGTAATGCCTTGGATGCGCAATGCCCGGTAGTTTGCCGCGGAAGCAATTGCAACCCTTGACCCAGGAAGGCCAAAGACAGGAAGAGACATCATTTGATTCAAAGCGCCGCGATACCGGCGTTCGTGCCGCATACCTTGAAGAACTTCGCAAAGAATCAGATTCGTCAACCCGATCGGGCGCAATCCAAACGAGGCCTCCAGCCAAGCAGTCTGCTCATTGGCTTCGTCGTGAAAATAGTCGATCCACACCGACGAATCAACGATGACCATATTGTGACTCGAGTCCTTGTTCCTCGTTTAAGCAGCTGAAAGCTTCCTGTCCTGTGACTGCTTCCCATTGGATTTATCCCAATCCGGGAAACGGCTCTGCCGCATAGCGTGCAAATCGCCTTCCCAGCCGATTCCGCGCAGTTTCCTGAGCGCTTCCCCTTGCCGGTGAAGCTTGACGGCAAGGATCAGAGCCTCTTCGACGACGGCCTTCTTGGTCGTTCTGGGGCTTAACTGCATCGCCTTGTGAAGCAAAGCGTCGTCAATCTCGATGTTGGTCCGCATCTTTCGTTCCTCCAACTGCCCCGGAACTCTTCAATCGCCTACTCCCAACCTCTGGCAAGCCATTGATCAAGCCAATCTGCTTCGGCAGTCTGCGCGCTCCCGCCTCGGTGCCGGACAGCCTCTTTGCGGGCGGCCTCATCGGCTCGAACCTCGACAAGACGGCGCAAAGCGGATTCGACCGTGGCCCGCTTGGTTCTAGCGCCAGTCGCCTTCATCGCCTGCCGCATCAACTTGTCGTCGATCTCGATATTGGTCCGCATCGCCGCGCCTCTCGATGTGTAAGATTAGCACGATTTATGTGTATGAGGCAACGAGACTCGCTTAGTACAGAGCAATCGCATTTGAATCGTTGCAGGGTAAGGGCTTTATATATTGCTGAAAAACTCATAGGTCATAGGAAGGACAAGAAGCGTCAGGGCACGGCTTCAGCCGTGCCAAAAGTGGCCAAAAAGAAACCGGGCTTTAGCCTCTGAGGGAGGTTTTTTGCCTATTTCGCCCGAAACTCGCGTATTCAGCAGTCTGCTTAGCTCACACCCTTCACTGCCATGCCGGCTCAAATTTCAAATGCGATTGCCCTGCTTAGCAGTAAGTTTAGAGGAATTTCGATTCATCGATCAGATGGCTTGGGCTGGATACCTTTGCCAGGGACTTGTCGTGGCCGAAAATGCCAGACTTCGAGCCGAGTGATTTCATCGATCTCGCCGCTATTCATACCCATGTGGCCGTGCATACTGGCCCGAAACTTCCCATTGCAGATGACATATTGATTATTGATGATCTTTTTTTGCTCTTTTGTCATATCGTCTGGAACATTGATCCAAAGTGCATTTTTCGTTATGGCATAATCGAAGTCCTCGCGATGGAGATAGATCGCATTCCCCTCAAACTCAAGATGCAAGTAGCCCGTAATGCGTACTCTCTTATTGTCATAAGCTGATGGATTAGCGATGAGTTGAATCACGCTGACATCTTCGACTCCATTATCCGGGCCGCCTTTTGGATAGTACCCAGCCATTTGCGGAATAGCGGTACGGGCAGAAATGAAGAAACCTACAAATAACGAAATGAGTAGAATTCGTTTCACTCTTTTACTCCTTACCTGAATCTGCTTGTTCAACGAACCTCAACTCGCCAAACTGATCCCTGATCCTGCCCCTGATCTCTGTTTTGCACATTATTTCCCACACAACGCGCACAATAAGGCATGACCACCGACCAAATCACCGGGCTTTTTACTGACAACTGACAACTGAGAACTGACAACTTTTTCGACCTACCCCCCTGGGGGGTCAAAATACCCAAAAATCCTTGCATATTATTTTTAACTCCTTTTGAATCAATAGGCATGCGTACCACATCGTGAGATTTGGCCTCCGAAAAACGCCGGAAAATCCGGTTTTTTACCGACTCGCTGCCTTGCTGACTCACAGATCATGATGCATCTGTCCTACTTCAGCCGCGCGCCCAACGGCACATCCTCCAAAAACCCAGCCAGCACCGGCGCGCCGTCCGGTGGAAGCGAAGCCGCCAGCAGCATTCCATTCGATTCGAGGCCTCTCATCTTGCGCGGAGCCAGATTAGCGACAATAATAATCTTCCGCCCAACTAGCTTCTCCGGCTCATAGTACTGCGCGATGCCGGCTAGAATCTGCCGCTTCTCATAGCCCAGATCAACCTCCAGGCGCAGCAGCTTGTCTGCCTTGGGAATGCGCTCGGCAACCAGAATTTGCGCCACCCGCAGATCGACCTTGATCACGTCGTCGATGCTGATGTACTGTGGTTCCGCAGGAGCCAGCGGTGTGGCAGGCGCTTGAACAGCGGCAGCAACAGCAGTCGGAGCCGCTGCGGCTGCGACTGGCGCATTGGCGGCCTTTGCCACTGTATCGTAGGCCAGAGCTTCATCCCCGGCGTCATCCACGCCAACAGAATCAACTGGAGTCATATCCAAAGACTTTTGCTTTTCAGAAATCTCGCTCACATCTGCTCCTTTTTTTGCAGTCTTTACAGCCGAACCGCCGCTCGCCGCCTCCACCACGCTCAAACTGTTCTGCTCTTCCATCTTCTGCATCCGTTCCACCGCATCCTTCTCCGCGCGAGGAAACAGCGGCGCGGGCTCGCCAAACTTCGTCCCGGCCTTCAATCCGCCCCACGCAACGTCCGTTAAAAATGATCGCTTTGCGGCATCGGCAATCTCGCCCTGCCCAAGCTGTAGCCAGACCTTCGCCGCCGACTCCGGCAAAATCGGATAAACCAGTGCAGTGATAATCCGAATCGCCTCTGCCGCCGTCGCCAGCACACGCGCCTGAAGCGCAGTGTGGTCGGTATCGCTACGGTCTGCGGGCTTCTTCCACGGCGCTTTACTGCTCAAGTAGCTATCCGTTTTTGCTACCAATTCCCAAATGCCAAAAAGAGCAGCTGAGAATTGATAATCATCAAAAGCTTTTTCAAAAAGCTCAATTGCCGCTAGAGCAGTAGCTTGCAATTCAATCTCGTCTAATAGTTCATCGCGATTATCTTTTGTAAGTCTTTCTGTCTCCGGTACAACTCCGCCGAAGTACTTGTGCACCATATTCACCACGCGGCTAACCAGATTGCCGTAGCCGTTGGCCAGGTCGCCGTTGTAGCGCTGCACCAGCGCATCAAAGCTGAAGCTGCCGTCCTGCCCAAAGGGAATCTCGCGCAACAAGAAGTACCTCAGCGCATCCGCACCCAAAACCTCGTGAACCGTCTCGGCGCGCACAATGTTGCCCTTCGACTTCGACATTTTCCCCTGATCAAAGAGCAGCCATCCGTTGGCCTTCACCGAACGCGGCAGCGCAATCCCAGCCGCCATCAAAAACGCCGGCCAATAGACGCAGTGGAAGCGGCTGATCTCCTTGCCGATCAGATGCAGATCCGCCGGCCAGAACTTCGCAAAGCGCGCCTGATCTTTCGGATCGTCAGAGCCGTAGCCCAGCGCAGTAATGTAGTTCGCCAGCGCATCCAGCCACACGTAGATCACGTGCTTCTCGTCTCCCGGAACCGAAATCCCCCAGGAAAAACTTGTCCGGCTCACGGACAGATCGCGCAGCCCGCCGCGGACAAAGGAAATCACCTCGCGCCGCGTAGACTCTGGCCCCATGAACTCCGGATTCGCCTCATAAAACTCCAGCAGCTTACGCTCAAAAGCGGACAGCTTGAAGAAATAATTCTCTTCGCTCACCGTCTCCGTCACGCGCCCGCAATCCGGGCAGAACGTTCCCGGAGGCCCGTCCACATAGAGTTCGTCGCTCACGCAATACTGCCCGGTGTACGAACCTTTGTAGATAAATCCACGGTCGCGCAGTTCCGCAAATAGTTTCTGTGTTCCGCGCTTGTGCCGCTCTTCAGTGGTGCGGATAAAATCGTCGTAGCTCAGATTCAGCCGGTCCCACAGCCCGCGAAACTCGCCGGAGATCGCCGTCGCAAACTCCTGTGGTGTGCGTCCAGCCAGCGCAGCCGAGCGCTCGATCTTCTGACCGTGCTCGTCCGTGCCGGTTAGAAACCAGGTCTCGATTCCCAGTGCCCGCTTGCGCCGAGCAATCGCGTCGCAGACGATTGTCGAGTAGGCGTGCCCCAGGTGAGGCCGCGCATTCACGTAATAGATGGGCGTAGTCAGATAAAAACGTGCTGTATCGGATGCGGGATTTGTCATAGGTTAGGGCCGGAGTCTTCCGCAATTGCAGACAAGAGTCCAGTGGGAATCCAATCACCATCTTACGGCATTCCTGTCTGTGTGTGTCGATCTGCGCTAGCGATTTGCCTCCGTGGCCAGCCACTGCTTGAGCTTCGGCTCCTGTAGCGCGCGCAGCTCGATGCAGCCGTTAATGCTTTCGATGGCGTGGCGAAAAGCTCTATCGGAGGCGGCAACTTTGTGCGTCGCGAAGAAATCTTTCACGTGGTCGCGATCTTCGACGCTGCAAAAGCTGCCCGTGCTGCCCACAAGCATTGCGCCCATCCCGGTAGTGAACTGCGCCTGCACCTTTTCCCAGTTCTCCTGAATGTACTTCCATGCCTGATCGCGATTTTCGCTGCTCTCGAGGGCAATGGCGAATTGAATCGCGGCGTCTTGATTGCGAACCTTGCCGCTGGCAGCGTAATCCAGCGCTCGCCTGACCAGCGCTGGCTCTTCAAAGACGGCCAGCAGGCGCAGCGCGTTCTCCTGAAGCTCAGGGTTGGCCGAAGTTTCGTAGATATGTTGCAAGCGATCAAAGAGCGCTGCGTCGCCGTTGCGGGCTGCGATGTAGAGCGCGGTTTGGCCGAGGGTTGCATCGACGGAGCTTGGATCATCGAGATATTTTGCCGCAATCTCTACCGCCTGTGTTAGAACTACTGGATCTTTGCCGCAACGTCCGAGGATTCCGAAGAGTTGCGCGCGCAATTCGCGGGTGCTGGCCGGTTCGTTCGGCGCGGGTGGACCGAGTTTTGTGTACTCCGGCGCATAGGTCAAGCGAATCCAGGCGCCGAGCGCAGCCTTCTCTTCGGAAGTATCGGCAACGCGCTCATTGATTGCTCCGATACTGTGATAAGCATCTTCAACAATCTCGGCATTGGAGTCCGCTTTGACGGCGGCGAGAAGACTGAGAAAATCTCCGACTGCGGTCTTGGAGTGAAGCAGCGCCCACTGGTCACCGATCAAGCTAATGCGCTCGGCGGGAGTCAAAGTAGTTTCTGCATTCGCTACGAGCGATTTGTAGACACTGGGCGGATAGGCGCTGCGATAGTAACCCTTGCCTCCGGCATTGGCGAAAAATTCGCCTTTGGGCGCGTTCAACGCAGTATCAGCAGGAGTGAGTAATTGGCACTCCCGTCCCTTTGCCGTCTTGAAGCAAACCGGCAGCGTCCACTTCTGCGCGGGGTCGGGTGCGATGCTGGGACTCAAGAAGAAGCGTCTCTGCGTTACGGCAATCTTGCCGTTATCCGGTTCGCCGAAGGTGAGCAGCGGCTCGCCCGGCTGAGCCACAAGGCTCTCCATAATCTTGTCCACAGGCTTGTGGCTGGCAGCGGTCTGCGCGTTCCAAAAATCCTCCGCCGTTGCGTTTGCATATTCATGAGCGGCGAGATAGTTGTGCACGCCCTTGCGGAAGGTCTCTTCGCCGAGATAGTTTTCGACCATCCCCAGCACGGCGCCGGCCTTGCCGTAGGCGATGCCGTCAAAGAGCTGGTTAATCTCGTCAGGTGTATCGGCAGCGGCGCGGATAGCGCGTGTGGTAGGCTGCGCGTCCACATTCAGAGTGTCGTCCAGTCCGGTAGCCTCCATCTGATCCATGCTCCACTCTGGATGCAATTGGGCAACGGCCTTGGTCTCCATCCATGTGGCAAAGCCTTCGTTGAGCCAGAGATTGTCCCACCATTGCATTGTCACCAGGTCGCCGAACCACTGATGCGCCATCTCATGCGCGACGACGATTGCCACTTCTTTTCTTGCGCCGACGGAAGCCGTGCGCGGGTCGAGCAGCATATCTGTCTCGCGATAAGTGATTGCGCCGAAGTTCTCCATTGCGCCGGCCTCGAAATCGGGCAGCGCGATCAGATCGAGCTTCTTGAGCGGATATGGAATTCCGAAGTAGTGGTTGTAGTAGAGCAGCACGTGTTCAGCAACATCAAGTGCGTAGGGCGTGAGCGCGACTTTATCCGGCGTTGCGCAGGCGCGGATGGTCACGCCATCGGATGCGCCGGTAGTGCATTGAAAATCGCCGACGAGAATAGCGACGAGATATGTGGACATCTTCGGCGTTGTGGCGAACTTGAGCGTGTGTTTGCCTGATGCGGGATCGGGAGTGTCGCTGGTTATTGCTCCATTGGAAATTGCCGTGTCGCCGTTGTCGATGACCAGAGTGACATCATAGGTAGCTTTGAAGGCCGGCTCGTCGAAGCAGGGAAAAGCGCGGCGCGCGTCGGTGGCTTCGAACTGCGTGACGGCGTAGTTGCGCTTGGCGGTCTTGGAGAGATAGAAGCCGCGCAGTTCGTTGTTCAGAATGCCGGTGTAATGGATGAAGAGCGTTGCTTTGCCTGCGGGCAGCTTATCCGCAAAGGCAAAGTTTGCTTGCTGCTTCTCGTTGTCAAGCGAGACAGTTGTTTTCTGCTCTTTGTCGTTGGCTACTATGGTCACGCTCTGAAAAACGATCTCGGCAGCGTTGAGTGTAACGTGATCGGTTGGCTCGGTGAGATTTACTTCAATGGTCTCTTCGCCTGTAAAGGTCGCGGCTTTCAGATCAGGAGTAAGCGCGAGTGTGTAGTGTTCGGGAATGACGGTCTGTGGCAACCGCTGGGCGCTGACGGAAACAGGAATGAGAACAAAAAATGTTGTGCAAACCAAAAAGAAAACGCGCGCCGATGATGCAACACCAGAGAATTTCATGGAATCCTCCTGAAAGATCGCCTTTATTGTTCCGGCGTTTTCCGGGGCCGGAGCGAATCGAGCAGCAGCAAACAAGCGCCGATGCAGACCGATGAGTCGGCGATGTTGAAGTCCGGCCAGTGGTAGCCGAAGATATGCACCTCGATGAAGTCCACCACTGAGCCGTATGCGATGCGGTCGTGCACGTTGCCCAGCGCTCCGGCAAAGATCAGCGCCATCGCGACGGAGACGAGCGTGAAGCGGTCGCCGAGGCGGACCATGAGAAAGAGAACAATCAGCGCCGCCAGCAGCGTGAAGCAGACCAGTCCCCAGCGAACCGCGTTGGGCGAGGCTGTGTTGGCGAAGAGCGAAAAGGCCGCGCCGTCATTGGTCCAATGCGTAATGCGCAGAACGCGCGGGATGACGGGAATCGCGCCGCCATAAGGAATGCGCAGCGTGACCCAGCTCTTGGTGAGCCGGTCAAGAAAGATGATGACGGCGGAGATGAGCAGCAACCAGTGCAGTCGGCGAGGAGCGGTGAAGTTCATTGGGCGTTCTCCGTGGGCGGTGCGATCTTCATTTCCTTCAGCGCATCCTGGCAGCGCGTGCAGACGTTTTGCCAGATGCCGTAGTTCGAGACTTCAGGCATAAAGTTCCAGCAGCGAGCGCATTTGTGGCCGCTGGCCGGCAGCACCACAATCTCGTGATTTAGCAATACTTTCATCGCATTGGTTGTTCGGACCGTAGGAAGCCCTACCCCTGGCGTGACCTCCTGCAATGCAACACCGGACACGTTCATTAACTCTTTGAGGCTCGCCTCATGGCGCTTCAAAAGATCGAAACGGCTACCTCGTGCATGAATAGTAAGTTCTGTTTCAAGAGACTTACCGATGGCCTTTTCCTGACGCTTCATCTCGATACGCTGAAGCGCATCGTCGCGAATTTCAAGGATTTTCTTCCACTCTTCCAGCAGCGGCGCTGGATCAGTAGAGAATACTTCCGTCGGGGCAGGGAATTGCGCCAGATGCACACTCTTCTCGCGGCCCTCGACCTTAGGCAAATACTCCCAAACTTCATCGGCAGTAAAACTGAGGATCGGAGCGACGAGACGCACCAGCGCTTCGGTGATCTGCCACAGCACGGTCTGCGCGGAGCGGCGCTCTTTGCTCGTGGGCGCGAAGGTGTACATACGGTCCTTGAGCACGTCGAGATAGAACGAACTCAAATCCACGATGGCGAATTCGTTGACCGCGTGATAGACACGATGAAACTCGAAGCGCTCATACCAGTCGAGAATGTTCTCCGTCAGCTCGCGCGTACGTGCGAGCATATAGCGGTCGAGCGGAAGAAGCTCGGACTCCTTCACCGCGTTTGCGGGATCGAAGCCATGCAGGTTGCCGAGCAAAAAGCGGAAGGTGTTGCGCAGCTTGCGATAAATTTCCGCGCAGCGGGCCATCAGATTTTCGCTGGCGGCCATGTCTTCGCGGAAATCAATCGACGCAACCCATAGCCGCACAATCTCGCCGCCCATGCGGTTGGCAACGTCCACCGGATCGACGCCGTTGCCGAGAGATTTCGAGAAGGCGCGGCCCTGCTCATCGAGCGTCCATCCGTTGGTCACTACGCGCGAGTATGGCGCGCGGCCACGCAACGCAACCGAGGTCAGCAGTGATGAGTGGAACCAGCCGCGATGCTGATCGCCGCCCTCAAGATAGAGAACCTGTGTCCCATCGCTTTTTTGAAACCTAGTGTAAGCCGACTTCAAATCCGCATCGCTCTCACAGACGGCAAACCAGCTTGTGCCGGAATCCACCCACACGTCGAGGATGTCGGTCTCCTTGCGAAATTCCTTCGCGCCGCAGTGCGCACAAACCGAACCAGCGGGTAGCAGCGCGTCCGCCGCATCGGTGCGCCATGCCTCGATGCCCTCGCGCTCGATCAATGCGACTACTGCGCGATTCAGCTTCGTGTCGATGAGCGGCTTGTTGCACTGCGTGCAGAGAAAGACGGCAATGGGCACGTCCCAAATCTTCTGGCGGCTGATGCACCAATCGGGGCGCGTGGCGATCATGTTGGTGATGCGCTCCTTGCCCCAGGCCGGGTCCCAGACCACTTTGTCGATCTCTTCGATGGCCAACTGGCGAAAGGTCGTCTCCGTGCCGTCGGCGCGCTTGACCGGTGTCTCCATGCCTATGAACCACTGCTCGGTGGCGCGATAGATCACCGGCTTGTGGCAGCGCCAGCAGTGCGGGTAGGAGTGCTCCAGGTCGCGTCCCGCGAGCAGAGCGCCGCGCTCTTCAAGCATTGCCAGAATGACTGGATTCGCAGCCCAGACCTTCAAGCCTTCAAACGGCGGAGGCGCGGCCAGCGGCCATGCCTCCGGGTCAACAGTGAGTCGGCCGACCTCGTCAACGCGGCAGATGGGGTCGAGGCCGTAGCGCAGTCCGGTATTGTAATCATCTGCGCCGTGGGCGGGTGCGGTGTGGACGGCGCCGGTGCCGGTATCGGCGGTGACGTAAAGGGCGTTGACGCCGAGGATACTGCGCTCCAGGAAGGGATGCTGAAAGGTGACGCGATCGAGTTTGCTGCCTTTGAAGCGAGCGAGTTCTTTTGCGGCTCCGAGTTTGCAGGCGGCGATGACGGCTTCGGCGAGTTCGGCGGCAACGATATAAACTTCTCCACTCGCGACTTCCAACGCCACATACTCAAAGCCGGGATGGAAGGCGACGGCCAGCGACGCGGGTAGCGTCCACGGAGTCGTCGTCCAGATAATCGTCGATACCTGCTTGCCTTTGAGCGCCGGGTCGATGGCCGATGGATCGCTCGTCAACCTGTAGCGTACATAAACCGAGGGGCTGGTGTGCTGCTCGTACTCGACCTCGGCCTCGGCCAGAGTAGTGCGGTCATTGATACACCAATAAACCGGCTTGAGACCGCGGTTGACGAAGCCCTTTTCCAGAAAGCCGTAGAAGGCCTCCAGCGTACGCGCCTCGTACGCGCGGTTCATCGTCTTGTACGGCTCGCGCCAGCGGCCAAAGCAGCCGATGCGCTCGAATTGTGCGGTTTGCAGGTCAACATATTTCTGTGCGTATTCGCGGCAGGCGGCGAGAATTGCCGAGGCCGGCAGCTCCAGCCGTTTGCGGCCCAGTTGCTCTTCCACCTTGATCTCGATAGGCAATCCGTGGCAATCGTAGCCGGGCACGTAAGGCGCGTCGAAGCCGGCCATCGTCTTCGACTTGACGATGAAGTCCTTCAGCCCTTTATTGAGCGCGTGGCCCAGATGGATGGGGCCATTAGCGTAAGGAGGGCCGTCGTGAAGCAGATAAGCGGGGCGGCCGGCGCAGGCTTTGCGCAGCTCGGCGTACAACCCCATCTCGGCCCAGCGCTTCAGGCGAAGCGGTTCATTCTGCGGCAGATTTGCCTTCATCGGGAAGGCGGTCTGCGGCAAGGTCAGGGTCGCCTTCAACTCCGGTGCTGGGGACATCGTTTCTCCATGAGTGTTGCGATCTTGTTCATTTCTTAGTGTAAATGGCGAACCGTGATTCGTTTCAGATAACAAACGGAGGGCATGGTTCGTCTATTGTTTATGAGAACTCTGCTCACGCCGGAATATGAAACTTTGGATTATGGCGAGACACAAGCGGGCGGCGTCAAGCATAATGGAAGTGTGCCTCTGGATGTGAGAACTCCCCCGTTCGATCAGCAGGCCGGAAGCACCGAGACCAGAGAACCAGCAGCTACTATGGCAAACAACCTTCTCAATCAAGACCGTGAAGCGGAAGCTGCTGTCTCACTCAAGGACGGCGTTGAACTCGATCTCTCCTTTGGTGTCCCCGTCAAGCAAACGCCGCTCTTGGTTGATCTATACGAGAACATCCGCGATCTCTTTTTCCCTCCCAAGCTGCCGCCGCTGGAGCTGACTTCGACGCCGATTCCCGTGCCGGACCGGATGGCGGTCAAGCGCAATCCCTGGGCCGTCGGCATCTCCGCCACAGTCAACGCGGCGATTGTTACTGCCATGCTCGTTGTCGGCTTTGTGAAGGTTGTCAATCAAGTCAAGAAGGATAAACTGATGGTGACGCCGGTTGAAGTATCGGAGTTCAAAGCTCCCAAGTCCGACGTTGCCGCAGGCGGCGGCGGCGGAAGCCCGGACAAAGTCGAAGCCATCGAGGGCAGAGTTCCACCGCGAATGCAGGCGCCGGTGATAGAAACCAAAGTGGATCAGCCGCCACTTCCCTCAATCAATATACAGCCGGACATCGTTATCCCCGACAACCCCACGCTGCCCAACTTCGGGATGTCGAATTCCCCCAACGTCAAGCTGGCATCGTTGGGTAACGGCTCTGGTACAGGTTTGGGTTCGGGGCAGGGAAGCGGTTACGGCTCAGGCTCCGGCGGAAACATTGGCGGCGGGCTGGAGCGCATTGGCGGCGCGGTTACAGGTCCTGTGGTTCTCTTTCAACCCGATGCCGAGTTTTCCGACGAAGCGAGGCGCGCGAAGTATCAGGGAGTCTGCATTGTAGAGATCGTTGTGGATGCGCAAGGCAATCCACAGAATCCGCGAGTGGTCCGTACGCTGGGCATGGGGCTGGATGAAAAGGCCATCGAAGCGGTAATGAAATACAAGTTCAGGCCTGCCAGGAAAAACGGCAAGCCCGTGGCGGTTTGGCCTGTCAACATCGAGGTCAACTTCAAGCTGTACTAAAGCCTTCCGCCGCTAATCCGTTAGAATTCAAAATAGTTTCGTCAAGAGTGGAGCATACTGACCACTGGCCACTATTTTCAAAATGATTTCTCAGTCAGGAACGGCTCCGGCTTCATTGAGCCGTCGCGCTGTTTGACCAGCATCTGCACTTTGCCTTCGGCGGCATCCAGTTCCGTCTTGCAAGCGGCTGAGAGGCCCACGCCCTCTTCGAAGAGCTTGAGCGAATCCTCCAGGGACATCTCGCCCTTTTCCAGTTGATCGACGATGGTTTCCAGCTTCTTCAGCGACTCTTCGAATGAAGGCATTGTTGACTCCCAAACAATTATCTAAGGTCTAAGCATATAGCAAACCCCGAAGCTTTCGCGCCGGAGTTGCTGAACCACATTCGCTTATTGCGGCGAGATGCCGTCCGAGAACAATCGACTGCGGCAGGAA
This sequence comes from uncultured Occallatibacter sp., assembly GCA_964408275.1. Taxonomy (GTDB): domain Bacteria; phylum Acidobacteriota; class Terriglobia; order Terriglobales; family Acidobacteriaceae; genus Telmatobacter. Next base: position 22,276 of record CAYOYX010000027.1, on the reverse strand, counting down.
ATAATCTGCAAAGCAAAAATGAGAGGCATTTCCGCAATCTCAAATGCTGGTACGGTACTGCGCGTATGTAATTGAAAAAGTGCTTTGTTCTCGCGATTGCTTTAATTATGTGCAAGGAAACAGGGTCGAAAATAAATATAGGAGGGGGGGTAGGGGGTAGAGCAGGGAATAGGGACTAGGCAATAGGCAATAGGAAAAGCCCGTGGGTGTTGGTTAGTGCTCATGGTTTGATTGTGCGCGTACGGGCGGTAATTTTGTGCAAAAACAGTGATCAGTACTGCGGGCTAAACGGCATCCCGCTCATCGCGATAAAACTGCGATGAACACGGGGCACAGCCCTCAATGTATTTCCTATCAATGGGCGGACCACCTGCCCTTCCTCCGAAAAGACTTCCCTCAAGGGCTGAAGCCCGGGACTCTATTTATTCCACTTCGGCACGACTGAAGTCGTGCCCTGATACAAAGCAGTCATTGAAGCACACTATGGAAAAGATTCAACTACTGGCCAGTCGGCTGATCGGGGGTGGGCTTGAGGCTCTTGTGGTGGCGGACGTCGGCTCCCTGCACCCAGAAGATGATGTCCTCGGCAATGTTGGTGGCGTGGTCGGCGATGCGCTCCAGAGCGCGCGAGATCATCAGCGCATTCAGAGCCTGCGGAGCGAGGTGGCTGTGTTCCTCCATCACCTGAGTCAGCGATTTGAATGCGGCGCGGTTCATCGCGTCCACGGCGTCGTCCATGGCAAGAATCGAGCGCGCCTGCTCGGCGTCGGCTGCAATGAAGGATTGCAGGCTCTTGCGCACCATCTCGGAGGCCAGCGTCGCCATGCGCGGAATATCGACGGGCATCTCGGCCTGGGCCATCTGCTCCATATTGCGCACACGGTCGCTGATGCTCTTGGCGGCGTCGCCGACGCGCTCGAGGTCAGCATTGATCTTGATGACGCTGAGGATGAAGCGCAGATCGCTGGCCATGGGCTGCTCCATCGCCAGCAGGTCGAGGGCGGCCTGATCGATCTCGCGCTCCAGACGGTTGATCGCCAATTCGTTGCGGTTGACGAGATCGCAGATCGAGAGATCGCGGACGCGATACGCCTCGATGGCGCGCTGAATGGCCTGCTCTACGAGGCCGGCCATCACCAGCAACTGCTCCTTCAGCTCTTCCAAACTCTGTTGAAATCGTATGCGCGTCATCCAAACCTGCCTGTGATGTAATCTTCGGTGCGTTTGTCGGAAGGATTAGTGAAAATCTTGTGAGTCGTGTCGAATTCCACCATCCTGCCATTCAAAAAAAAGCCGGTCTTCTCGGCGACGCGCGCCGCCTGCTGCATATTGTGGGTCACAATCACTATAGTGTACTGCGATTTGAGTTGAAAGATCAGGTCTTCGATCTTGGAGGTGGAGACGGGGTCGAGCGCCGAGGCCGGTTCGTCCATTAGCAGCACTTCGGGATCGACGGCAAGGGCGCGGGCGATGCACAGACGCTGCTGCTGGCCGCCGGAGAGACTGGCGCCGGATTTCTTCTTGAGATCGTCCTTGACCTCTTCCCACAGCGCGGAGTTTTTCAGCGATTTTTCCACGATCTCGTCGAGCACATGATGATTTGAGTAACCGTTCAACTTGAGTCCGGCGGCGACGTTGTCGTAGATGGACATGGTGGGAAAAGGATTGGGGCGCTGAAAGACCATGCCGACGCGGCGGCGAATTTCGACGGGCTTGCAATCCTCGTAGATGTCCTGATCGCCGATGCGGACGGTGCCGGTGACGCGGGCGATGGGATTGGTCTCGTGCATACGATTCAGGCAGCGGACGAAGGTGCTTTTGCCGCAGCCCGACGGGCCGATCAGCGCCGTGGCGTGATTGGCGGGGATATTCAGGTTGATCTCCTGCAACGTGTGGTTGGTTCCGTACCACGCATTCAGGTTGATGACTTCAATGCCGACGCCCACTTAACTTGCCCCTTTCAAAACGCCGCGGCTGGTGACAAAGCGCACCAGTGAAACGGCCAGGACGATAAGAATAATCAAGACCAGCGACCCCGCCCAGGCCAGCCGGTGCCACTCATCAAACGGCGAGATGGCATAGACATAAATTTGCAAAGGCAATGCGGCGATGGGCTGATTGAGGTTGGAACTCCAATCGACGTTGCCGAAGGCGGTGAAGATGAGCGGCGCGGTTTCTCCGGCGACGCGCGCAAAGGCCAGCATACATCCGGTGATGATGCCGGGAGATGCGGTTTTGACGGTAATCGCAAGCACCGAGCGCCAGTTGGGAACGCCCAGCGCCAGAGCCGCCTCGCGCACCGCGTTGGGCACCATCAGCAGCATCTCTTCAGTGGTGCGGCAGACGGTGGGAATCATCATGATGCCCAGCACGACACCGCCGGAGAAGGCGGAAAAATGACCTTGCGGAACCACGACCAGCGAGTAAATCGCAATGCCCATCACGATGGAAGGCACGCCGTTGAGCACATCGGCGGTGAAGCGGACGGCGTTGGCCAACTTGGTGCTGCGGCCGAACTCGGCAAGAAAGATGCCCCCGGCGATGCCGATGGGAACGCCGATCAAACTGCCGAGGCCGAGCAGAATCGCCGAGCCGGCGATGGCGTTGGCCATGCCGCCGCCCGTCTCACCCACCGGAACAGGATTGTGCGTGAAGAAGGCGAGATTGAGCGAGCTTGCGCCTTTGTAGACGAGGTAGATGAAGATTGCCACCAGCGGCGCGACGACCAGCACAGTGGCCAACACCGCCAGCCCGGTGGCCGCGCCATCGGTGAGCGCTCGAATCTGTGCCCGCAGCTTGTGTTCGTTCTTCAGTGTGCTTCTCCTACATTCAATGCGCCGACGAGGGCGCGCCGCGCGTGACGGCCCAAACCAGCATACGCGCAATTGCGTTGACGATGATGGTGACGATAAAGAGCGCGAGGCCCAGCTCCATCAGCGCGCTTAGATGCAGATCACTGGAGGCCTCAGCAAACTCATTGGCGATAACCGCCGACATGGTGCTTCCGTTGGCGAGCAGTGAGCGCTGAATCTGCGGGCTGTTGCCGATGACCATCGCCACTGCCATGGTCTCGCCAAGGGCGCGGCCCAGGCCGAGGATGATGGCTCCGACGATGCCGATGCGAGCGTTGCGCAGTACGCCCATGCGAATCATCTCCCAGCGCGTCGCGCCCAGCGCCAGCACGGCTTCGCGCTGCGAGTTGGGGACGGCGGTCATTACTTCGCGCGTGAGCGAGGAGATGATGGGCAGAATCATGATGGCGAGAATCACGCCCGCCGCGACAAAGCCGAGGCCGGTGGGATTGTCATCGCCGAAAAAGCCCGTCCAGCCGAGTCCGCTGATGAGCCAGGGATTGATATGTTCGCGCAGTAGCGGCACCAGCACGAAGACCGCCCAGAGGCCGTAGATCACGCTGGGAATGGCGGCGAGAAGTTCGGTGATGAAGGCCAGCGGCGCGCGCAAAAAGCCGGGGCACATCTCCGTGAGGAAGACGGCCACGCCGATAGCCAGCGGAACCGCCAGCAGCAGCGCGAGAAACGAGGAGACCAATGTGCCGTAGAGGAAGGGCAGCGCGCTGAAGTGTCCGTTGACCGGATCCCAGTACATCGGCTTGTTGGTGTAAGTGTCGATGAAGGCCTTGTAAAAGAAGTCGAGGCCGAATTGACCCCATGCCAGCCGCGAACGCACCATCAGTTCGCAGGCGATCAGCACCACGATGCCGAAGATGCTCAAGGCGCAGAGAACCATCAGCCAATGGAAGCCGCGGTCGGCCAGCGCCGAGTTGCCGCGCGAGAGCAGAAAGGCGCGAATCGCCGAGACCTCATGCGCCCCCACCGAGGGAGGCTCGGCTGGCGGGCCTGACTCAGGCAGAAGCTGAGGCTGTCGGATGCGAATCTCGGACACTGGGGCTATCACCAATTACAGGCTACCGGCCTTTGATGAATAGAAGGTTACAATGGGAGCAAAATCAAGCGCATAGAACGGGGAAATCGGATGGATCTGGCCCAGTTTTCCACGTCGTAAGCGGTGCAGTATATTCCTGATGAGTGGGCGAAAAAGTGCAAGGAACGGAGAAGAAAAAGGAAATCATTGCCGCGTTTTCCGGTAAGCTGGAAGACAATCGATTTGAGGGACTTCTTTCATGCGCTCGGCTTTGATCGTATTCGTTCTTGCAATTGCTTCGCTTGATCTTTCCGCGCAAGACTCACGCCAGGCGCCGCCTGATCCAGCCCATCGCGAGTGGCAGGCCTCGTGGGTCACGCATCCGACGGCTCCGTTGCGCGAGCCGTTGGTGCTGCACTTCCGGCGCGCGCTCACGCTGGAGGCCGTGCCCGCCAGCTACATCGTCCGCGTCAGCGCCGACAATCGCTTCATCTTGTATGTGAATGGCGCGCGCGTGGGCGACGGTCCGGCGCGCGGCGATTTGGATCATTGGCGCTATGAGCGTTTCGATCTGGCTCCGCTGCTCAAGCCCGGTCAGAACCTCATTACCGCGACGGTATGGAACTTTGGCGTCTATGCGCCGCTTGCGCAGATGAGCGACCGCACCGCATTTCTGTTGGAGAGCGAAGCGGCAGGCGCGAATTCCATCAGCACGCCCGATGGCTGGCTGGTGGAGGAGGAGACGGGGCAGCGCGCACTGCCGCGAACGGACAAGAATTTTTCGCAGTACATGGCCTCCGGTCCCGGCGAGGAGATTGATGCGTCGCGCTACGACTGGGCATGGAATGATCCGGCGGCAACTGGATTGCAGTGGCTTCCGGTTGCCGCGCCGATTCGCGAGTTTGTCACGGATTACGCAAATAAAGCCCATTCGACGAACACCGAGGACAACAATCCATGGGGGCTGGTGCAGGATTTGCTGCCGGCGATGGAGTACTCGGCGACGGATGCAGGTACGACTGTCCGAACAGGCGTAGCTGCTTTAGAAAAATCCTTTCCGCTTTCTGCTATCACAGTCCCATCTCTACAGTCATTTCCGCACTCTGCTATTACTGTTCCGAGCGGAACCCACGTCCACATTCTCCTCGACCGCAAAACGCTCACTACCGCCTATCCAAAGCTGATCGTCTCCGGCGGCAAGGGCGCGCGCATTCGCCTCACCTACGCTGAAGCCCTCTACGACAAGGATCAACACAAAGGCGACCGCGACGCCGTGGAAGATCGTATCGCGCTTGGCATGAACGACAGCTTCCTTCCCGACGGCGGCACGCATCGCGTTTTTGAAACTCTGTGGTGGCGCACTTGGCGCTATCTCGATCTCGATATACAGACCGCCGATGAGCCGCTGACGCTGGAGTCGCTGACGGCCATATTCACCGCGTATCCTTTCAACGAGCGCGCGAGCTTCAAGTCCAACGATCCTGACCTCGACAAAATTTGGGAGATCAGTTGGCGCACCGCGCGGCTCGACGCGCACGAGACTTACATGGACACGCCCTACTACGAGCAGCTTCAGTACGTGGGCGACACGCGCATACAGGCGCTGATTTCGTATGCCGTCGCCGGCGACGACAGGCTGGCGCGTCAGGCGATTGCTGCCTTCGACCAATCCCGCATCTCAGAGGGCCTCACTCGAAGCCGTTATCCCAGCTCGCAGCCGCAGAATATTCCCACGTTTTCTCTTCTCTGGATCGGCATGGTCCACGACTACTGGCAATATCTGCCCGACCCGGAGCCTGCGCGCGCCGCGTTGCCTGGTACCCGCGCCGTGCTGGAGTGGTTTGCCCAGCACGAGCAGCCCGACGGCCTGCTGAGCGAACTTCCCTGGTGGAGTTTCATCGACTGGGTCTCCGCGGGCAAGATTCCCACGTACGACGCGCACGGCGAATCGTGCACCACGACGCTCGAATATCTTGGCGCTCTTGACGAAGCCACTGATCTTGAGCGGGCACTCGGCGATTCGCTCCAGGCGACAATCTATCAGGCTCGCGCCGCGCACACGCGATACGGCCTCTACAGTAAATGCTGGTCGGCTCAGCGCGGCCTCGTCGCCGATAATCCCGACAAGAAAAACTTCAACCAGCAGGCCGGCATTCTCGGCGTCCTTTATGATGTGGTCCCGAAAAACCGCCAGCAGGAGGTGCTGCGCAAGCTGTTGGAGATCGATCCCGGAACCAACCCCGACGGCGTTTTGAGCGCATCTTATTACTTCCGCTTCTATCTCGCCCGCGCGCTCGACCACGCTGGAATGAGTGACGAATACCTGCGCTCCCTCGACCCGTGGCGCAAGCTGCTGCCGCTGCACTTCAGCACCTGGCCGGAGGTTCCCGGCAACACCCGCTCCGACTCGCACGCCTGGACCGCGCACCCCATCTACGATCTGCTCACTCTGGTCGCGGGCATCGAGCCGGCCAGCCCCGGCTTTGCCACGGTGCGCATTGCGCCGCATCTGGGTTCGCTGCCCGCGCTCACGGCCACTTATCCGCATCCAGAGGGCGAGATCAAGGTCGCTTATCAACGCCAGGGCGATGGCCTCGACGCCACCATCACGCTCCCCGGCAAGCTCAGCGGAGAGTTCGTCTTCAATGGAAAAAGCTGGCCGCTCAAACCGGGAGCCAATAACATTCAGGCGCGGTGAGTACATCCGGGTTGCAACTTCGCAGAATAGCACGTAGAATAGTGCTACACGGAGAACTGTGCGATGAAATCGAACATAACATTGAAGATTGAAGATAATCTGCTGCGCGAGGCCCGCGTTCTTGCCGCCATGGAAGGCTCGTCCATCAGCGCCTTGCTTGCTGCTCGACTGGAGCAGGCCGTCCGCGAGCGCACAGGTTACCAGCAGGCGCGACGCAGCGCTCTGGCGCGCTTGCGCACCGGCTACGATTTGCAGTGGACACCCCCCGGCTCGCGGGATGAACTCCATGAGAGATAAGTGCTTCGTCGATACCAACATTCTGGTCTACGCGCATGATCGGAGCGCGGGCGTGAAGCATCAGCGCGCACAAGAATTATTGGTCCAACTCTGGGATTCGAGCGGCGGCGTTCTGAGCACACAGGTATTGCAGGAGCTGTGCATCAACCTTCGCCGCAAGGCCGGCAATCCTCTGCATGTGGAGGAGGTGCGACGGCTGATTCGCGAGTACTCAACCTGGGAGATTGTCACGAACACTTCCGAATCCGTGCTCAAGGCGCTGGACATCGAAGCGCGCTATAAAACTTCGTTCTGGGATGCGCTGATTCTTCAGGCCGCCGAGGATGCGGGTGCGACGATTCTCTACTCCGAAGATTTATCAGCGGGTCAACGCTACGGCGCGATTCAGGTGGTCAATCCGTTAATGGAGCCGGTGGCTCCGTGATTACTTCCTCCGCCGAAATTAATCACTGCAATAAGCGTTATGCTGCCGCTGCCTGTTGAGAGTTTGCGGAATCAGAATCCGCAAGGGGATCGGCGGTATTCTTGAACTGCTCGATCTCAACTTCGCCCTCGGGGAAGACGGCCTTGATCTGGAGTTGCCCGCCCATTGCCTGAATAAAGCTGCGCAGCGTTGAGATGTACATATCCGTGCGCTTCTCCACCTTCGAGACAGAGCCTTGATTGATGCCAAGAACGCTGGCCAAAGCTCAAGACACCGCAATTTACAGTTATGTCAATTGCTTGCTATAATCTACACGCCAATTGTTAAAATATGATTTTCTGCTTGTGAAACTGGAAAGTTGCGTTTTCCGTATAATGCGCTCTTTCTGTAAGTCATGAGAACGAGGAGAAAGACATGATTAGTGACATCAAGTGTCCTAACTGCAAGGCATCCGTCCAGGATCACATTACCTTCTTCCCGGTTTCAGATGTTATCCGATGCCATCGCTGTGGAACTTTTGCGAAGTTGAGCATTGGCGCAATCGGCTTTTCCTGGATGGCGACTTTAGCTATGGTTGCGATTCCACTTGTATTCGTGACCTCAGTAGTCACACACTACGTGATGCGCCAACCAGCTACTTGGGGAGATATTTGGCTAATTAGCCTCCTGGGAACACCCGCAGCTTTCTGCATTTTCGGTTATTTTTTTCCGGGATTGCTGATCGGCGCCATCATCAAAACAATTTGCTGGCAAAAACGGCGGCGCGCCTAACTGTTGCCAAACCTCCACTGCATGGATACTGCTTGCATATTTCTTGACAAGAAAATGTGGTGTGCGACAAGTTTGGGCGCTGCTCGCTCATCGCCAGGAAATACAGTCGTTTGATTTTAGGGCTCTGTCCCTGTTCATTGCAGCCTTATCGCGATGAGCGGGTCTTTGGATGCGTCCGCGCAATGCCCATAGCTGACTTGCCGACTTGCTGACTCGCAACCCCGTCTGCATATAATTACCCTCATCCAGCGCACAATCAAACCATGAACACCAACCAACACACACGGGCTTTTTTACTGACAACTGAGAACTGACAACTGAGAACTGGACCCCCCTACCCCCATAAGCGTTAAGTTAAGCGCTACGGACGAGCTTGGTGTTCAATATATGGGGTCATCAAATTGGTTAACGCACAAGGAAAGGGTACAACCGATGACCAAAACATCTTATCTTAACGCTTATGCCCCCTACCCCCCTCCTATATTTATTTTCGGCCCTGTTTCCTTGCACATAATTAAATCAATCGCGAGAATCAAGGACTTTTTCAACAACATACACGCAGGACCGTACCGGCATTTGAGATTTTGGAAATCCGCCTGAATTTTCAGTTGCAGATTATTCACTGAAACTATTCACTGGCGCGCTAATCCAGCATCTGCAAATCCAGCGGCTCTGCGCGCATGCAATCCATGGTGCGGATGCCTTCCAGCGCGCGGCGCAGCGCCGAGGCGGTGCATGGCTCGACGGTGACGACGAAGGGCAGCGCGTGGTGCGGATAGCCGGACTTTTGCACGATGGCGCGGATATTGATCTTCTCCTGGGCGAGCGCGTTGGTGATTTCCGCGACGATGCCGGGGCGATCATCGACCAGGAAGCGAATGTAATGGGGAACCTCGAACTCGCCGCTCACCTTCGCAGAAATAGCAGGCAATTCGACGCGCCGCGAGCCGTGCGCGAGAGCAAGCAGGTCACTGACTACGGCAACGGCAGTGGGATGGCCGCCCGCGCCGTGGCCGCTGAAGACCACATCGCCGCCATAGTGGCCGGTGAGGATCACCATGTTCTCTGTGTCGCGCGACCACGCCAGCGGCGAGCGCACCGCAACCAGCGTCGGGCCAACCGAAGCTGCAATGTGGCCATCAGCGCTGTCTGCGCGGGCGATCTGGCGGATGGTGCAGCCCAGGTCGCGCGCATAGCTGAAGTCCACGGCGGTAATCGCCGTGATCGGCTTGGGCACAATCTCCTCTGGATTTACGGCAACGCGCATCGCGAGGCGCATCAAAATGGCCAGCTTGGCGCGCGCGTCAAAGCCGCCAACATCTTCAGTGGGATCGGCCTCGGCATAGCCCTTGGCCTGCGCTTCAGCCAGCACCGGCGCATACTCCGCGCCCTCCTCCATTTTGCTGAGGATGAAGTTGCAGGTGCCGTTCAAGATGCCTTCGATGCGTTCGATGCGGTCGCCGGCCAGCCCCTGTTCGAGTCCGGGAATCACCGGAATTCCACCGGCCACCGCCGCGCCATACAACAACAGCCCGCCCTTTGCCGCAGCCAGACGCTCCAGTTCGACCCCATGAAGCGAGATGAGTTTTTTGTTGGCCGTGACCACGCTCTTGCCCGCGTTGAGCGCCTTGCGCACCCAGCCTCCGGCAGGCTCGAGACCGCCGGCCAACTCGACAATCACATCCGCATCCGATGCCAGTACGGCATCTGCGTCTTCGCTCCATACGACGCTCGCGGGAAGCCAATCGACGCGCCGCTTGGCGATGCTGCGAACGTAAATATGCGTCAGCTCCAGGCCTGCGGGTTTGGATTCGGCGAGAATTCGAGCGACGGAGCCAGCCACTGTTCCAAAGCCGAAGAGAGCTATGCGCAGCGGGCGATGGCGGATGGATTCACGCGCGGACAATTCATGGGACTGGGCCAATTCAGACAAGGGCATCTCCTGATTACTGCGTTAATCCCGATGATAACGGAATCTGCTGCGTCGCTTTTCAGATGATGCGGCGAAATGCGCGCGAGCTGCATCTATATCTCAGATGCGGCAATCGCTTCCGCTCTTCCACTTTTTGCATTTGTTGCCTGCCGCGGCATTAGTCGCCGTCGCGGCATTGCCTGTCTTTGCCACGGTCTTCGCCGTCGCGCATGGAGTGGTTCACGATGCGCGGCACAGACCTATTGCTGGCGCACAGATTACGCTTGAAGCCGCTGACTCCGCATTCATGCTGCGCTCGACAACCAACGCCGACGGAGAATTTTTGCTGCCTCAAGCGCCGATCGGCGTCTATCGGCTCACCGTCGCGGCCACAGGATTCGCTACTGTCACCGAGCCGCTCACGCTCGCCTCGGGCACGAATCCAGTCGTGCATATCGCGTTGCCGGTTGCGCCAGCTACGGAGTCTGTGACCGTCGAGGGATTGACAAGCTCGCTTTCGGCAACGGATTCGGCAACGCCCGCGACGCTCGTCACTCGCGCGGAGATTGACGAGACCCCCGGCGCCAACCGCACCATCGGCATGGAGATGATCACCGATTACGTTCCCGGCGCGTACATGACCCACGATATGCTGCATATGCGCGGCGGCCATCAGACCAGTTGGCAGATTGACGGCGTGGCGATTCCCAACACCAAGATTGCCTCCAACGTCGGCCCGCAGATCGATCCCAAAGACATTGACGCACTGGAGACGGAGCGCGGCAGTTACGCGGCGGAATTGGGCGACCGCACCTACGGCGTCTTCAACGTGCTGCCGCGCAATGGCTTCGAGCGCAACCGCGAAGGTGAGGTGCTGCTCTCGACGGGCAATCAATTCACGGGCGAGACGCAGCTTTCGCTCGGCGACCACAACGCCGCGACCGCATGGTACGCCAGCATCAATGGCTCGCGCTCGAATTACGGACTGGCTACGCCTGTCGCTGCTGTCTATCACGATGCGACAAACTCGGAGAGCGGTTTTCTCTCGCTGATTCGCAACCAGACTCCCAAAGATCAACTGCGACTCAACGCGCAATACCGCGAAGATTACTTTGATGTGCCGTACGATCCAAGCCAGACAGACTGGCAGGCGCTGAGCGGCTACTACGAGTCGTATGGGCTGCGCGACGCACAGAAGGAGCGCGACAGCTTTCTTATTGCCAACTGGGTGCATACGGTTTCGCCCCAAGCGCTCGTTTCTGTCGCGCCGTTTTATCACGTCAACCAGGCCAACTATGACTCGCTGCCAACGGACATAAAGGTAGCCACTACCTGGCATCAAAGCTCGAACTATGTTGGAGCGCAGGCCGATGCGCGCGCCGATGCTGGGCCGAATCACTTCTCCGCCGGAGCTTACACCTTCTATCAGTCCGAGAACGATCTCTTTGGCGTACTCGACAACAGCAATCCCGCGGACTCCCAGCCCAACACTCCGGCAAGCGCTGGCGCCGAGTTGGTCGAGTTCTACATCTCCGACCACTTGCGCATTGGCCAATACATTACGCTGCTCGGCGGCGAGCGATTCTCCATCTATCGCGCGGGGATCAATGAGAGCGCCATCTATCCGCGCATCGGCACGACGGTCGAGCTTCCCCGCCTGCACTGGACTCTGCGCGGTTTTTACGGCCACTTCTTCCAGCCTGCGCTATTGCTGACGGTTTCGAGTTCCGTGCTCAACTACGCAAGCAGCCTGGGTTCGGGCCAGAATGCATTCACGCCGTTGCCCAGCGAGCGCGACGAAGAGCATCAATTCGGAATTCAGATTCCTTATAAGGGCTGGCTGCTCGATGTCGCCAATTTCAAAAATCGCGTCAATAATTTTCTCGACCACTCCGACCTCGGCGAATCGAATATGTACTTTCCCATTGCGGTCGATGGAGCGCTGATTCGTGCTTGGGAGCTGACCTTGCGCTCGCCGGTACTCGCGCGGCGCGGACAGTTTCATCTGACGTACTCGAATCAAATCGCCCAGCAGCGCGGTAATATCATCGGCGGCTTCACCTGCTCGCTGCCCACAGACCCGGCTTGCGACCTCGGCCCCAACTACATTACTCTCGACCACGATCAGCGCCAGACGCTGAACACCGGCTTCACAGCGAATCTTCCCTGGCAGACGTGGTTTTCAACCAATGTCTACTACGGCTCCGGTTTCTCGAATGGACTGGCCGGCTCCGGTCAAGGCCCATACCAGGGTCCGCATCTGCCGGTGCATACAACCTTCGACCTCGCGGCTGGGCACAAAATCGGCGAGCAATGGAAGCTCTCCGTCAATGTTATCAACGCAACCAATCATCGCGTTCTGCTGGATAACTCGATCACTATCGGCGGCTTTCACTACAACGATCCGCGCCTGATCTCCGGCGAGCTGCGTTACCGCTTTCACTTCTAAATTAATTTCAAACAGTTTTGCATATTATTTCCCTCAAGAGAATATTATCTGTATCCATGAGCAGAATATTTGAAAAACTCAAACTGAAAGGTAAGCAGGAGATCCGCAAGGCGCGCGGATAGGATTTTCTGTCAAGCAAAATGGGCGCTTCAATCTTCGCATTATTCGCGGGGATTGAGGCGCCTATCTTTTTCCATCGTTCAGTCCGCGCTCGCCGCAAGCAGGTGAATCGGCGCGCGCGGCTTGAATCAACCCCTGTGGCCCTCGTTCTGCCGGGACGCCGCACACACGAACGCAAGAAGGAGTTCAAAATGGCAAGCACCCCGAAATCATTAAGCGATGCAATGAATGAAGTTCAGCGCGCCGCGCACGATCAGGATCTGGTCGAAGTTCCCAAACGCGCCCAACTCGAACGCGAAGCCGAGCAAGCAATGGCCGTCCATCCACTCGTATTTCCCAAGCCGATTTCGGTTCCAGAGACGAAGTAGTTTTATCCTTTGGGTATCCCACCCTAACCGCAAAACAAAAACACGGCGAGGGTGGGGCACCGAGCAAGCTCCGCTAATTCTGCTCCACCATAAACAATCCCGGCAATACTTCTCCGGCATTGCCTTCGACGACTTGCGTGAAGGCGGCCGCATTCAGCGGCGGCTCCGGTCCCACATACACGGTACGAGCATCATTCTGCCGTGCCCAATGGACAAAGTTGGCCGCCGGATAGACCGAGCCGGAGGTGCCTACCACCAGCATCAGCGTCGCGCGGTTGATCTCACTCTGAATGCGCCCCATCTCCAGCGGAATCTCGCCAAAGAAAACAATGTGCGGACGCAGCCTTCCGCCGCACGCGCAACGGCCCACATCGGCGAGACTCCGATAGATCGCGCGATCCTCGACCGGCGCGCTGCCGCAAGCATTCTCGCAATGCGCCTTCGCCAATTCGCCGTGCATATGTATTAAACGTCGCGAACCGGCACGTTCATGCAGGTCATCGACATTTTGTGTGCAAAGAAAAAATCGCTCGCCGAGCTTCGCCTCCAATTCCGCCAGCGCAACGTGCGCCGGATTCGGCTTGGCCTCAGCTCCAGCTTTGCGCCGCGCAGAGTAGAACTCCCACACCCGCCAGGGATCACGCTTCCAAGCCTCCGGCGTACAGACATCCTCGACGCGATTGCCCGCCCACAATCCATCCGACGCGCGAAAGGTCGGCAGGCCGCTCTCCGCGCTGATGCCCGCGCCGGTGAGGATGAATACGCGGTCGTCGGGTTGGATGGAGATATTACTCATATCTTGCTTATCCTCGCTATTAGCTTTTAGCTTTCAGCGCCGAAGCTGACTTTATTGTGCTCATCCACGAAAGCAGTCGCGAAGAAAAAGCTAAGAGCTAATAGCTAAAAGCTGCTTTTACGGTTCTAAAATAATTTTCCCCGTCGTCTTGCGCGCTTCCATTTCGATCTGCGCCTGCGCGGCATCAGCGAGCGGATAGACGTGCTCGGTGCGCAGCTTGAGTTTGCCGCTTGCGGCCCAGCCCAGCACGTCGCCTGCGCGCTGCTCCAGCTCCGAGCGCGTGGAAATATAGTGCCACAGCGTGGGCCGTGTGATAAAGAGCGAACCCTTGCTGCTCAATTGAATCAAATCGAAGGGCGGCACAGGCCCGCTCGACGCACCAAAGAGAGCCAGTAACCCGCGCGGGCGCAGACAGTTCAGGCTGCCCTCAAAGGTTGTTTTACCCACCGAGTCGTAAACCACATCCACGCCTTTGCCGCTGGTGATCCGCTTGACCTCGGTCTCGAAATCCTCTTCGGTGTAGAGAATCACATCGGACGCTCCGGCTTCGCGCGAGAGCTCAGCCTTATCTTTTGTCGAGACAGTCGTGATGACGCGCGCTCCCAGCCTCGTGGCCATCTGCGTCAGCAGCAGCCCCACGCCTCCGGCTCCGGCATGAACCAGCGCCGTGTCGCCGGCCTTCAGCGGAAAGGTCGAGTGAGAAAGATAATGTGCCGTCATGCCTTGCAGCATCGCCGCCGCGGCCTGCTGCATCGTCAGGCCGTCGGGAATCTTGACCAGCGAAGACGCGGGTGCCAGCGCGTACTCGGCGTAGCTGCCCAGCATATTCACCGAGGCCACCGCGTCGCCCGCGGCAAAGCCTGTGACGCCCCGACCAAGTTCCTCCACCGTGCCCGCAGCCTCGCTGCCGGGGGTGAATGGCAACGAAGATTTGTACGTTCCCTTGCGAAAGTAGATTTCGATGAAGTTGACACCGGCAGCTTCCACGCGGATCAACACCTGCCCTGGCCCCGGCTGCGGGATGGGCAACTCGGCCAGCTTCAGTACCTCCGGCCCGCCTGTCTCGTGAATCTGAATCGCTTTCATCGTAGGTTCAGGATGAACCCTGAGGGCGCGCGGGCGCAAGGGGGACGCGGATTCCGCAGGGCAAACGCGTTTGGAATGTGCGTTGAACCGCGGGCGATACTTACGTTGTTGCTGGTTAGATTTTTGGTTGTAGGGTGTGGTTTGTCCAATCAAAAGACATTTGAACAGTTTTCCGCCTTCTGGGAGGGGCTGGAATATCCATGCAGCGGCAATGCCGGTTTGCATGACTTTCACGAGCTTCTGGTCATTGCCTTGTGAGCGGTATCGTGCGGCGGCCAAGGGGCAGTTGATGTGGCACTCAATGCCATGCAGGAGGAAGGGTCAAAGAGCTCCGCGCACAGGAAATTCAAACGAGGGTGGGGCATCCGGCTTTCCGGGCGAATCCTTTACCATAGATTAGAGTGTCAGGACGGTCTGAAAGATCATGCTTGGAATCACGACGCGTTTCGCTCTTGGAATCACAGTAGCTCTTCTGTTATTGGGGAGCAGCGTGCAGAAATCGCAGATCTTCGCGACGCTGCCCGATTATGCCGTCACGCCGGATGGAATGGCCATTGCGCCCGATGGCGAATTGGTTGTGGCCTGCCCCAACTACGCCAGTTATCCGGCTGGCTCCTTCAAGCCGTCGGTGCCCGCCTGCCTGATTAAAATCGACAAAAATGGAAGAGTCCGCAAGTGGTTTGACTTTCCCGTGTTCGCCGAGACGGGACGCGCCTGCCCGCAGGGGATTGAATTCGGTCCGCAGGGCGAGCTGTACGTCGTGGACAACCAGAACTGGGCGACGGGCAACGGCGCCAACGGCGAGATCAATCAGGGGCGCATACTTCGTCTTGTCATCAAGGACAATCGCATTGTTGACTTCGCCGTGGTGGCCAAAGGCATCAGCCATCCCAATGGCATTCGCTATTACAAGGGCAATCTCTATGTAACCGTCTCCATGCTGCCGAAGGTGAAGCGCGCGGACGGCCTTCTGACCAGCGCAGTCTATCGCTTTCCGTCGAGCGGGCGCGAGATCGAGATCGAGAACACGCTTGCGGACAAGAATCTGCTGGCCTCGTTTGTCACTGAGAATCGCTTCACTCAATACGGGCTGGACGGCATTGTCTTCGACAGCAAAGGCAATCTTTTTGTGGGCAACTTCGGCGACGGCGTGATCTCGAAAATCGTAATGGATGCGCAGGGCAATGTCGTCAGCAACACGGTCTTCGCGCGCACGGACTTCGACATTACGCTCGACATCAAAGCTCCGGGTTTTCTCGGCAAAGCGATGAACTCCAAACTGCGCACCACCGACGGCATGATCGTGGACAGCAAGGACAACATCTACATCGCCGATTTTTCCAACAACGCAATCGCCAAAGTGACACCGACGGGCGCTGTCTCCGTGCTGGCGCAAAACGGCGACAGCGACGGACGCCACGGCGAACTCAACGAGCCGGGCGAGCCGATTGTCTGGGAGGGAAGGCTGATTGTCAGCAACTTCAATGCCGTGATTGGACCTGATAAAGTGAGCAGCAGGCACACCTCACCGGCAACGCTCTCGGTGCTGAAATTGAACTGAACAGGAAAGGCCATCATGCGTTATCTGTCGACGATGATCGGCGGGGCGATCTGCGGCGCGCTGTGCTTCGGCATCTGGCCGGAGATGTGGAAGAGCTATGGCATCATGGGCGGCTGGATCACAGCGGCCATCGTCATCGGCATCTGCTGGTACATGAATCACTGGATTGGCGTGATCAGAAATCCGCCGGGAAAACTCTGGGTCGATCAGGGCTGGGCCGTCGCAGCCGCGGGAATTGCGTGGACGATGGTTCGCTTCAATGCGCCGATCCTGCGCGCCTTGCCTGTCGTTCTCTGCTGCCTCGTGGGCGGCGCGCTGGCAGGCATTGCCGCAGTTCCCGTCAAAAAGCATCTGGCTCTCGTTCGCCTACAGAAGACTTCCGCCGACGGGGGCAACTCCGATGTTTGAACTTCTCTCGCATTACTACAATTGGATGGGAATGTCGCCGGCGAGTATCATTACGACTGTCTTCGGCGCATTTTGCGTGACCTTTGCCGTCATCATCTGCTGGGGCAGATTGGTGGAGGACTTCGGAGCCATCGGCGGAATGCTCGCCGCGAGTTTCATCATCGGCACCTTCTGGCTGCTCAACCATAAACTCCCTGGCTTCGGAATCAATCCTGAAGGCATTCCTCATCCCGACGGCGGCCCAAAGCAATTCGGAATGGTCTATCAGGGCTTTCGCGGCGCATCACCCTGGGTGGATATGGGCACCGCAATCGGCTTCGGTCTCTGGTTTGCGGGACTCGTTGAAGCCGCGCGCGGGCAGCGCTTTAAATTGGTAGTCGAGAGCCTTCCCAGAGTTGGCGCAGCGATTTTGGGCGGAGTGATTGGCGGCGCAATTGTGGGCCTGGTCGGATGGACCGGCGCGAATCTCTTTGGATACCGGTAGAGCAAATGGCTGAATATCTTCTCGCGCACGACCTCGGAACCAGCGGCAACAAGGGAACTCTCTATACGCCGCAGGGGCAGCTTGTCGCAAACTTCACTTGCTCCTACCCAACTAACTACAGCAACAGCAACTGGGCGGAGCAAAATCCGGAGGATTGGTGGCGAGCGATTTGCGAATCCACGCGGCAGTTGCTGGAGCGCGCCGCGGTCAATCCTTCTGAGATTGCCGTGGTGGCGTTGAGCGGGCAGATGATGGGTTGCACGCCGGTCGATAGCGAAGGCAATGCGCTGCGGCCTTCCATGCTCTACTGCGATCAACGGGCCACGGAGCAGGCCGACAGAATCCTCTCGCGCATCAGTCTCGCCGATTTCTATCGCATCACGGGACATCGCGTCAGCGCATCGTACACGCTGGAGAAGCTGATGTGGATTCGCGATCACGAGCCGGAGATTTATGCGCACACCGCGAAGACTCTCTGCGCCAAGGACTACATCAATTACCAACTCACTGGACGCATGGCCACCGACTTCTCCGACGCATCGGGAACGAATGCCTTCGATCTGAATTGCTTTCAATGGTCGGACGAGATTCTTGAGTTAACCGGCGTGGAGCGGTCGCTCTTTCCGGAGCCGATGGAGTCGAGCGCGATTCTGGGCGCGGTTACAGCGCGAGCGGCCAGCCAGACGGGATTGAAAGAAGGAACGCCGGTGGCCGTGGGCGGCGGCGATGGAAGCTGCGCGGGCGTGGGTGTGGGCTGCATTCGTCCCGGCTCGGCCTACAACTATCTTGGCTCGTCGTCATGGATCGCGCTCACCGTCAAGGAGCCTATCGTTGATCCAGCGATGCGGACGATGAACTGGGCGCACTGCGTGCCGGGTTATCTGCATCCCAGCGGCACCATGCAGACCGCGGGCGCAGCGCATAAATGGATCAAGGAGACGCTTTGCGCCAAAGAAGAGTTGGAGGCTGCGCGTAGCGGTCGCGATGCGTATGAACTTCTTGACGAGGCTATCGGCAGTGTGCCCGCAGGATCGCGTGGAGTGTTCTTTCTGCCTTATTTGCTGGGCGAGAGAACGCCGTGGTGGAACCCCACTGCGCGCGCCGCTTTTGTAGGAATGACGCTGGCAACAAGCCGCGAAGAGATGCTGCGCGCCGCGCTCGAAGGCGTCTCAATGAATCTCGGCCTCATCCTGAATATCTTCCGCAATCACGTTCCCATCGACGCGGTGACGATGATTGGCGGCGGCGCGCGCAGTGGCGTATGGCGGCAGATGCTGGCAGATGTCTTCAACTGCCCGGTGCGTCCATTGAATTTTCTTGAAGAGGCAACCTCGATGGGTGCGGCGGTCATCGGCGGAGTTGCCGTTGGCCTCTTCCCGAGCTTCGATGTGATCGATCGCTTTGTGCGCGTGGAGCAAGAGGCGCTGCCGCGAGCGGAGCAGTCGGCGGTCTACGCGCGGCTGATGCCCGTCTTCGAGAAGGCCTACAAATCGTTAGTCGATGTTTATGCAGATATGGCGAGGTTGAAAGCATGAGAGGGATTGCGGTTATCGAACCGGGAACGGTGCGAGTCGTCGATTTGAAGAAGCCTGTCGCTGGGCCTTATCAGGCGTTGGTGCGAACCGAAGCAGCCTGCCTGTGCAATGCAACGGACGCAAAGCTCGTCGCGGGTCACTTTCCCGGCGTCGAAAAATATCCGCTGGTGCTGGGACACGAATCGGCGGGCATCGTTGAAGAGGTTGGCGGCAAGGTGCGCAACTTTCATCCCGGCGAGCGCGTTATCGGCGGACTCGTTTTCGACTTCGGCGATCCGCATTACGCCAGCGGCTGGGGCGGCTTTTGCGAGTACACGCTGGTCAACGATCACGATGCGATGCTGGCCGATGGCGTTGCCGACGCCGCGCACGGATGGGCCGAAGTCTACGAGATTCAGCGCCCTGTACCGAAGGATATTTCCGTCGAGGACGCGGTTCTGCTCTGCACCTGGCGCGAGGTCTATGCCGGCTTTGGCGACTTTCATCTTGAGGCCGGAGAAGATGTGCTGATCTTTGGAGCGGGTCCGGTCGGCTTGAGCTTTGTTAAATTCGGCGCGTTGCTGGGGCTCGGATATATTGGCGTCGTCGATCCGTTGGAGGCCAAGCGGCAAAAGGCGATTGAGATGGGCGCAACGGAAGTCTTCGCGCCCGGCAGCGATGAACTCGCGTCGCTCATCCAGCGGCGCGGCAAGCCGCTCGATGCGGTGATCGACGCGGTTGGCAACGAGGCGGTGATCAACTCGGCTCTGCCGCTGATCAAACTCGGCGGCTCCATCTGCGTCTATGGAGTTCTCGCGCCGCCCACGCTGCAATTGAATAAAGCCGCCGCTCCTTACAACTTCAATCTCTATATGCACCAGTGGCCGACGCGACGCCGTGAGCGCGCGGCGATGGAGCCGCTCTGCACATGGATTCGTGCGGGAAAGCTCAAAGCATCTGAGTTTATCACCAACGAATTTCCATTCGAACAAATTGAAAACGCGCTGGCCGCCGCCAAAAACGGATTGGCGCTCAAATCACTGCTGAGGTATTGAACGATGCCCGATATTTCTCCCGCTGCTTTGGCCGCAATGATCGATCACACATTTTTGAAGCCCTTCGGCAAGCCTGCCGACATTGAGCGCCTCTGCGAGGAGGCCGCGCATTACAGCTTTGCGATGGTCGCCATCAATCCAGCAGAGATTGAAAACTGCGTCCGTTTGCTTGCCGGAAGCCGCGTGCGCGTAGGCGCTGCTATTGGCTTTCCGCTGGGCCAGAACACGGTCGAGACGAAAGCCTTCGAGACGCGCGACGCCATCGCAAAAGGCGCAACCGAGATCGACACGGTCATCAATGTCCGCGCGCTGCAAGCGGGTTTGCACGATCTTGTCTATTGCGAAATCGCCAATATGGTCGAGATCTGCAAGCCCGCCGGCGTTATCTCAAAAGTGATTCTGGAAACCTGCTACCTCAACGAAGAGGAAAAGATCGCGGCCTGCCAACTCGCTGTCAAGGCGGGCGTAGATTTTGTAAAGACATCAACAGGCTTTGGAACGGCAGGCGCGACGGTCGATGATATTGCGCTGATGCGGCGCGTCTGCGGTTCGGCGATGGGCGTCAAGGCAGCGGGAGGGGTTCGCGATCTTGAGAGCGCACTGGCCATGATCCGCGCCGGAGCCACGCGCATCGGCACATCGCAAGGCGTCGCCATCATGCAACAGCTCGGCCAATAAAGTCAGTGTCATTCTGCTTGAGTTTCAAAAAACGCGTATTGATACTTCAACTCGCTCCCTCTGGAGCTTGCGTGCGTTTCTGAGGGTCACGATGCGCTTGCGGAATCCGTTTGCATGACAGTCGTTACGCATGACAAAAACAGAAAACCCCACATGAGTACCAGCTAAACGGGGAATTATTGTTCTCTGATCTCTGTACTCACCCTTCAGAGAGTATGCCCGACTCTTCTGAGTCCTGCAGGCTGACGATGCGCTCGATAGCGTAGGGCGCGCGATTCTGGCTGGTGTTGTAGTGGCGCACCTGCAACTCGCCCAACAGCCCTAAAGCCAGCAACTGAATTCCCGCCACGATCAGCACCGCTCCAATTACAAAGAGCGGCCCATGCGCTTCCATCAGGCTTTGATGAGGATGGAGAATCTTCAGTCCCAGCATCAGCAGCGAGATAAAGCTGCCGACCAGCATTCCAATCGCGCCCAGAAGACCGAAGAAGTAGAGCGGGCGATTCATATATTTCAGCAGGAAGCGAATGGTGAGCAGATCGAAGAAGACGCCGAAGGTGCGTCCGATGCCGTAGTGACTCTTGCCGCGTTCGCGGGGCAGGCTGCGGATGGGAATTTCGCAGATAGTGGCGCCATGCCAACTGGCCAGTGCGGGAATGAAGCGGTGCATCTCGCCATAGAGAGGAATGCTGAGGATCACCTCGCGACGATAGGCTTTGAAGGTGGTGCCGAAGTCGTGAATCCGAACTCCGGAGAGCAGGGCCATCAGCCAGTTGGCGCAGTGCGAGGGGATTCGGCGCAGCAAAAAATTATCCACGCGCTGCTTGCGCCATCCGCTGACCACGTCATAGCCCTCAGCCAGCTTCTCCAGAAATTTGGGAATATCGTTGGGATCGTGCTGCAGGTCGCCATCCATCGCCAGGATGTACTCGCCCGATGCGTGGTCGAAACCAGCCGCCAGCGCCGAGGTCTGGCCGAAGTTGCGGCGCAGCTTGATGAGCAACACGCGGCTGTCGACCGCGGCAATCTCTCCCATCAGCTTGTAGGTGTGGTCGCGCGAGCCATCGTCCACCAGCACCAGCTCGAAGCTCTCTCCCACCTGTTCCATCACCTGTTTCAGGCGGGCATAGAGTGCGGTGACGTTTTCTTCTTCATTGTTGAACGGAACAACGATTGAATATTTCACCATAGATTCAGTATAGTTACATCTCGAAAAAAAAGATAATACTGCTCCGATAAAGGATTCATATTGTTCCAAAAGATGAGATATAGTTCCGTTTTGAGGAGGCTACCGCTCCAGCTCGTCCAGCATCGCCTGCATCTCGCTTACCGCATGACGATCACCGCTGCGCTGGGCGCACTCGATGCCGCTCTTCAGCCGGACAATAGCATCTTGAATACGGCCCGCCGAGGCCAGCGTCTGCGCGGCCATGAAGTAGCCGGCCGTGTAACCCGGATCATTGGCCGCAAGCGTGTCAAACTCGGCCAGCGCAGCATCCGTCTCGCCGCTGTGGGCAAGTTCCATTGCCAGTCCGTAGCGGGCAAAGCTGTTGTTCGGCTCCGCTGCAAGAATCTCTTTGAGGCCTGCAATTTTGTCCATTTTCACTCGATTGGGCGCGAGCCGCCGCCACTCTCATTGTATCCGCCGGGGTAAACTTGAACTGTACGCCACCAACGGAGCAACGAAGATGAGTTCCGCCGAAGCCAGACCGCCAGCACGCACCGTCGCCAGCACCCAGTCGGAGATGACCGAGATCGTCCTGCCCAACGACA
>CAYOYX010000026.1:0-39387 GCA_964408275.1 uncultured Occallatibacter sp. | reverse complement strand
ATTCAACTGGCCACTTCGCTGGGCTCGCGTCTGGTGGGCGCGTTGTATGTGCTCGACGAGCCATCCATCGGATTGCACACGCGCGACACGGCGCGGCTGATCCACATCCTCGAAGAGCTGCGCGACCTCGGCAACACCATCCTTGTCGTCGAGCACGACGCCGACATTCTCCGCGCCGCCGATCATCTGCTCGATCTCGGCCCCGGCGCGGGCGAACTTGGCGGCCATCTGCTCGCCGAGGGCCTGCTTGCTGAGATCGAGGCCAATCCCAACTCGCTCACCGGCCGCTATCTCTCCGGCCAGCTCTCCATTCCCGTGCCCTCGCGCCGCCGCCCGCCGGGAAAGGAACGCCTTGTCCTGCGCGGCGCAACGGCCAACAACCTTCACTCGCTCGACGTGGAAATTCCGCTGGGAATGCTGGTCGCCATCACCGGCGTCTCCGGCTCCGGCAAATCTACGCTCGTGCATCAGGTGCTCTACCGCGCTGTGGCTCGCGCGCTCGGACAATCTGATGGCGCAGACCCGTCGAGCGTCTACAAATCTCTGACCGGCGTCGAACGCGTCAACGATGTCGTCCTCGTCGATCAGACTCCCATTGGCCGCACTCCGCGCTCCAATCCCATCACCTACATCAAAGGCTTCGATCTCGTCCGCGAACTCTTTGCCCAGCAGCCCGAGGCCAAGCGTCTCTCGCTTACGCCCGGCCACTTTTCTTTCAATGTTCCGGGAGGCCGCTGCAACACCTGCGAGGGCGACGGTACCGTCACCGTCGAAATGCAATTCCTCGCCGATGTCGAGCTGCCCTGCGAAGACTGCAACGGCACGCGCTATCAGGCTAAAATCCTTAACGTCGCATACAAGGGCAAGAACATTCACGATGTTTTGCAGATGACCGTGAAGGAGGCGCTGCGCTTCTTCGCGGGTCAAGCGCGATTGTTGGAGAAGCTCGCCGTTCTCGATGAAATCGGCCTCGGCTATCTCAGGCTTGGCCAGTCGGCAACGACACTTTCAGGCGGCGAGGCGCAGCGCGTCAAGCTCGCCGCTCATCTCTCGCAGGTCCGCGCGGCCAATGCCGTCGCCAAGCCCTCGCAGGCCAGCCGCGTCCTCTACATTCTTGACGAACCAACCACCGGCCTCCACTTCGACGATGTCTCAAAGCTGCTGACGGCCTTCCGCAAGCTCATCGACGGCGGCGGCTCGCTCGTTGTCATCGAGCATAATCTCGATGTAATCAAATCCGCCGATTGGGTAATCGACTTAGGCCCTGAAGGCGGCGAAGCCGGCGGCAAGATCGTAGCGCAGGGCACTCCTGAAGAGATCGCGGCAAGCCTCCACTCGCACACCGGCAAGTGGCTTGCGCGCGTACTGTAATACAATCCAGCAAACCTCAGACAAAGGTTTCAACTTCCACAGGCACACAGGTCGAGAAGCACCAACCCTCTCCGTGCAGCCAGCAGTTCTCGTCCTTCTCATGAGTGTCGCAACGCAGTGATTTTACGTCCTTGTCTTGATCGCGCTTGAGAGCTTCGGCAAGTTGGGCGCTTACTCCGGGATCGCGCGCTCCACTGAACTCATAGATGTTGACCCCGCCCCTCAGTTGGGCTTCAAAAATCTCTTCGCTCTTGCAGGTTATGTACGCCATCCTTCCCAGACCCTTCGTCGGAGCCAATGGAAGCAGGAGCTTTCCACCGGGCTTGAGGGCGGCAAGCCAAGACGGCTGCGGATGCGTCGCGCCGGCGTTGGCGATGATCGCGTCCGCTGTTTCAAGTGGCATATCGGAGCCGTCGCCGTGGATTACGGTCACCTGAGGCCACGGCTCAAGTGCAGCCCGCGCCCTTGCCGCAATCGCCTCGTCGATTTCGATAGCCGTTATTCTTCCCCGTGGGCCAACAAGTTCGGCCATGATCGCGGAGTAATAGCCGGTTCCGCAGCCGAGATGGATCACGTGATCGTTGGCGCGAATGCCAAATCGGTCGAGATGAAAACCCCAAAAACTTGGCTGGCCGTTATTGAGATGTTTGGCCTCATCGAGCGTAATGAGCACGTTGTGATAGACATTCCGGGGATCGGCATCCTCAGTCGTCCAATATCCCCCCACGTCCATAGTCCGGAATCTCCAAGGGCCAGGTCCTACAAAGCGTTCACGCGGCACGGTTGCGAAGGCGGCCAATAGAGCAGTGGAGGATATGTGCGCCATAAACCGCAATTCCTCCGCATAGAAGCGTCGCGCGGCTTCAATCGAATCAGTCATTGAGAACTCCGTTACACAGGATGTATGCCTTCATCATATTGAGAATGATATTTACACATGATGAATACTGTTGACCTGCAACAGAGCAACTCAAAACTTCGCTACCGATAAATCTGCGGAATGAAATTCTGCTCCTGAATCGGCGGGCGCACGTACTTCGATTTCTCCAGCTTGGGCAGCTCCAGCGGCGCGGGCGTCAGATCGCGGTAAGCGAACTGCGAGAGAAGATGACGGATCACATTCAGCCGCGCGCATTTTTTGTTTTCCGCATTCACCACAAACCACGGCGAGAGCTTGGTGTCGGTCACTGCGAACATCTCGTCTTTAGCGCGCGAGTAATCGGCCCAATGCTTGCGCGACTGCAAATCCATCGGACTCAGCTTCCAGCGCTTGGTGGGGTTCTCCATTCGATCCTGAAAGCGCCGCTCCTGCTCCTCGTCGCTCACCGAGAACCAGTACTTGATAAGATGAATCCCGGAGCGCTGCAACATACGCTCAAACTCCGGACAGCTCTGCATGAATTCAAGATACTGCGCATCGGTGCAGAAGCCCATCACGCGCTCCACGCCGGCGCGGTTATACCAACTGCGATCAAAGAGCACCATCTCGCCGGCCGCGGGCAGATGCGGAACGTAGCGCTGGAAGTACCATTGCGTTTTTTCGCGCTCGGTGGGCGTGCCCAGCGCCACCACGCGGCAGACGCGCGGATTGAGCGACTCGGTGATGCGCTTGATGGCTCCGCCCTTGCCGGCTGCGTCGCGCCCTTCAAAGAGCACCACCACACGCAAGCCCTCCTGGCGAACCCACTCTTGCAGCTTGACCAGTTCCACTTGCAGGCGGCGCAGCTCACGCTCATAGTCGCAATCTTTTCCCAGACGCAAGGTCTTCTCATCGGTTGGCTCTTGCGCGGGCGAAGGCAAATCGCCGCCAGTCTCGAGGGCGATCGGATGCGTCTCCGCGGACTCTTCATCGTGTTTGTGCTTCTTGTGCTTCTCCTTCATCGCTCTGCCTCCCGTTCGCGCACTTCCAGATTTGTTATCGGCAGCTTTCGCTGTATCGATAATCATATATCGGGCACGCTGAGGTCAGAATTGTTTTTTTGCATTGCTTGCTGATTTGTATTGTGAATTCGGCAAGAGAACTCCTCACGCAAGATCGCGCATAATAGAAAATAGAGATCCTGATGAGCACATCGAGCAGCCCGCGAAGCTTTGCGGCAGACGAAGATCGCGACTGGAAGCCCGATGCGAATCCGTGGATGATCGCCGCGGCGGTGATGCTGGCCACTTTCATGGTGGTGCTCGATTCATCCGTGGCCAACGTCGCGCTGCCGCACATCGCGGGCAATCTCTCGGCCTCCACCGACGAATCCACCTGGGTGCTGACCAGCTATCTGGTCGCCAACGCCATCATGCTGCCCGCCGCCGGATGGATCGCGCGCCGCATCGGGCGCAAGCGCCTGCTGCTTTATTCCATTCTGCTTTTCACGCTGGCCTCGCTGCTCTGCGGCATGGCTCTGAATATGCCCATGCTGATTCTGGCGCGCATTCTGCAAGGCGTGGGCGGAGGCGGAATGCAGCCGCTGGCGCAGTCGATCCTGCTGGAGAGCTTTCCCCCGCGTCAGCACGGCTCGGCGATGGCCGCTTATGGCATCGGCGTGATTGTCGCTCCGGTCATTGGCCCCACGCTCGGCGGTTGGATCACCGACAGCTATTCCTGGCGCTGGATTTTTTATATCAATCTTCCCATCGGCATCCTTGCGCTCTTCATGGTCAACCTCTATGTGGAAGACCCGCCCTATCTGCGCAAGGCATTCAGCGGAGCCATCGACTATCTCGGCTTTGGACTGATGGCGCTTTGGCTGGGGACGTTGCAGTTAGTGCTGGACAAAGGCCAAGAGGCTGATTGGTTCGAGGCTCCGTGGATTTGCTGGACGGCGGCGATCTCCGCGCTGGCGCTCATCTTTTTCATTCTTCGCGAACTGACAAACCGCGATCCTATCGTGCAGTTGCGCGTCTTTCTCAATCGCAACTTTGCCGTGGGAACGCTGATCACCTGCGTTTACGGCTTCATTCTTTATGCCGCCACGGCGATGCTGCCCTTGTTTCTGCAAACCATGATGGGCTATTCGGCGCTGCAAAGCGGCCTCTCCACAAGTCCGCGCGGCATCGGCGCAATGATTTCGATGTTGATGGTGGGCTTGCTGGTGCGCTACATCGATGGCCGCTTGCTGATGGCCTTTGGCTTCGCGGTACTGGGCATTTCCACGTGGATGCTGGGCCACATCAGCCTGGAGATCGGCATGAGTTCGATCATCGTGCCCAACATCTTCAACGGCTTTGCCATGGGCTTCATCTTTGTTCCGCTGACCACCATGACGCTAAGCCGCCTGCGCCAGCAGGAGATCGGCAATGGCTCCGGCATCTACAATCTGATGCGCAGCGTCGGCGGCTCAGTCGGCATCGCTGCCATTACAGCCTTGCTGGTGCGCGGCGCTCAAGTTCATCAGAATACGCTGGCGGGTGACGCGGGCCTCGGCTCGCCCGTCGCCGGCATGATGGCGCGCGGCTTGCAGGCCAGACTCTTCTCGCAGGGCGCGGACTTGATCACGGCGCAACAAAAGGCTCTGGGCGCGCTCTACCAAAGCGTGCAGCAGCAGTCGGCGCTGCTGGCCTACGCCGATAACTTCCGCTTGATAGTTGTCCTTGCATTCATCTGCATTCCACTGGTGATGCTCTTTCAACGGATGAAGAAACAGGATTGAATTTTGATGGACGCAGTCTTTTTCACGCGAATTTACCCCTCCGCGCGCACAAGCAGGCAGGTGATGTTGTCGTGGCCTCCGGCCTGATTGGCCGCGGCCACCAGCCTTGCGCAGTGTTCGTCCAGAGGCAGATCAACAGCCAACATGGATTCGATCAGCGCATCGGGAACTTCGCCGGTCAATCCGTCCGAGCAGAGCAGAAAAATATCTCCCGGTTCGGTTTGCACTTCAAAGATATCCGGCTCAACCGTCGGCTGGGTGCCCAGCGCGCGCGTAATCACGTTGCGCAGCGAGGATTGTTGCGCCTCTTCGTGGCTCATGCGGCCCAGGCGCACCTGCTCCTCGACCAGCGAGTGGTCTTGAGAAATTTGTTCCAGCCTGCCCCCGCGCAGATGGTAGCAGCGGCTGTCGCCGACGTTGTAGATCAGTACCCGGCGTCCGGCAGTCGCCAAACCCACCAGCGTGGTTCCCATGCCGTTCAGCTCAAAATTCTGCTCGGCGCGAGAATGAACAACCTCGTTGGCGGCGCGGATTGCCTCGGCAACCAGATTTTCAAGCAACATCTCTCCCGATTCGACCTGGGTGCGGTCGTTGAGCCGGCTCAGCATCTCGCGGACGGCCAGGGAGCTGGCGATCTCGCCCGCCGCGGCGCCGCCCATCCCGTCACAGACAAGATAGACGCCGTCTTCCGCGGAGAAGCCGAATGCATCTTCGTTGGATGGGCGCTTGCTGCCAACATCGGTAACCGCGGCAACGGCGTAACGTACGGAGTCTATAGCCAAGAAAATCTCCCGCAGTTCAGTTTACACGGTTTACTGTTGCCGAGGCCGTGCAACCCGCTCAACTAGAACAATTGCATGAATGTCAGGGCAATTCCGTCACAGTTTCACAGTTTCACAGAAAAAAGGGGGGGTAGGGGGTACACAGCAGGCAATAGGGAATAGGCAATAGGGAATAGAAAAGCCAGGAGGTTTGGTTGGTGGTCATGGATTGATTGTGCGCGTTAAAGGGGAAATGATGTGCAAAAACAGTGAACGAGTGAAGCAGTGAAGAAGTGAAGAAATTACTACCTCAGCGGCCAGGCGGGCGAGGAACACGCTCCGGCAGCGGCGGCGGCGAAGGCAAATCAAAGAGTTGGATAGCCCCGGCATTCAGCACCGCCAAGCGACGCCCGGTGGGCGAAATGGCCACATTCCCTCCCGCATCCAGAATCGGACTGGCCGCCGTCACCAATACCGTCTTGCCATCCGCCGCGTTCAGCACCTCCACCTGTTGCCCCTTGATCTCATCGAGAGTGAGCGACGAGTCTCCTATAACTGGGTGAGTGACTGTCAGCGTCTCCCGCGCCAGTCGCAAACCATCCGGCGCTTTGACAATCAGCGGCCAGATCGCCGCGCTGGAAATGGACGACTCCCAAAGCCAGCGGCCCTCGGTCGTCATCGCAGCCAGCTTGCCGGCGCCGCTGGGCGAGCAGCCGGTGATCAGCAGTTCTCGCAGTGAAAGAAAATCGACAAGCGGCGGACAGGCCGACTCCGCCTCTCCCAAAATTCGACTGCCACCGTTGAAATAATTCATATTCAGCAGCCATCCGTCGCCGCGCGCGCGCAGGATCTCCAGATAGCCGTCGGAGTTGACCGGCAGATGCACAACGGAGCGGCTGCGGCTGACCAGCATCACTTGCCCCTGTTCCCGACGCAGGATGCGCACCGCCAAGGCCGAATCGTCGTCTTGCCTCTGGTCTGGTCTCAGATCTGGCACTTCGAAGCTGGTCTCTCCAGGCTTTGCTGTCGCAGCCGGTTCACGCGAGTCGGTCACCAGAATCTTTTGCTCTGGGTCCATCTCCAGCAAGAGAAGCGGCCCCGAAAAATGCAGGTAGGGCTTCAGTTCCAGCGCCGCGTCGCCTGTTTCCAGATTGTCACGATCTCGCAGCAAAAAGCTGCCGCCGCCAAGCATCCACAAGTAGCGCGCGCGGTCGTGGACCGTCCACAACCCCTCGGCCTCGATGGTTCCAGAGGGCAGCCTCAGCACCAGGGCGCGAATCTGCCGCTCCTCATCCGCGGCTCCGCTCGCCTGCGGCACACGATGAATCAGCCCCGGAACGCGAAAGGTAAACAGCAGCCGGTTCTCATCGATGAAATCCAGCGAAACAAAGCTCACGCGCTGGCCCAGATAGTTGTTTGCCGGCGCGGAAAAGCCCAACGGCTCGACGGAAATCGAAGATGCAGGCGGCTGCGAGTTCTTGAGGTCAAGCTGGTCTAATTTGACAGCCCGGCGTGGCTCCGGCGCATTGAAGAGGCTCTCCTGAGCCAGGAGCAACGACGCAGCGCAGAGCGCCGCACCCGTCGCCAGACCTATACACGCCTGAATTAGCCGCTTTGCCATCGACTGCTATTTTCGCCGATGGACCCGCTTTTGGCAGTGATAAGGCTGACTGTACCGTCAGTGGCAGTGGACAGTTTGCCCTCAACTGCCGATTTGATAGATACCAAGTTCGATTTCCATAGCCTTGCGACGGAAGAAGAGCCTGATGAAGTCATTGGTTAAAACGATCATCCCGATCACACAACCCGCTCAGTGTTCTGCTGAATTCTGTGGCGTCACCAGCATCTGCCCGGAGTAGCGACGGTGCAGGACTGTGGATGCTACTCTGGCGAATATGGGAATTAGAGCGCAAAGCTGCGCGGCTGCCGAAACGGTTGCCCCGCCGGAGCGGCCTTGGGTCTTCGGTCTGCTGATTGCTCCAATGGGAGTGCTCTCCAATGGGCTCATCGGCGGCGCGCTGTTTTTCCTGCTCCTCAAGCAAGGCGTCAACGGAGTGCGCGCAGCTGAGATCGTCGGGCTGCTGAATACACCGCAATGGATTTATTTCCTCTGGAGTCCGATCACAGATTTCTGGATTCGCCGCCGCACCTGGCTGATTTTGGCTGCAACGACGGCGGCGGCGGTAATGCTGGCGGCATTTCATCAATCCCGTCTCGACAGCCCCGCGGCGATCATATTGATGTTTCTCAGCGCCTGTCTCGGCCAGCTTATTATTGCAGGAAGCGGCGGCATGATGGGCGCACTTGCAAGCGAGGTGAATCGCCGCAGAGCCAGCAGCTTTTATCAGAGCGGCTCGCTGGCATTTGGCGCGCTGGCACTCTTCGTGCTGGTCGGCCTCTCGAACCGGCTTCATCTCGGTGCGCTGGGCTGGATCATGGCCGCGATGATTGCCCTGCCATCGCTCACTGCTCTCGCCGCGCCGGAGCAACATACCGTCAGCAATCACGGATTGGCCAGAACCTTCGCGCAGATATGGATGGAGTTCAAGGGAACTTTTCTTCGCTGGGAGGCGCTTCCTTACACGCTGGTGATGCTCTTTCCCATGTGCAGCGGATCGATGATTCAAATCCTCCCCGGCCTTGCAAAGTTTTATCAGATCAGTGACCAGCAGGTGGCGTGGATCAACGGACCGTTTGCGGCACTGCTGACCGCTGCCGGCGCGCTCGCCGCAACCGTCATCTCCACGCGAGTGCGCGCTCCCGTGGCTTATTTGACGCTCGGTCTGGTCAATGCGGCCACGCTCGCCATCTTGTGGCTGGGACCGCTCACGCCGACGGTTTATCTCACAGGCGCAGTTTTGTTTTTGTTTACCATCGGAGCCGGATACGCGTTCTTCACGGCGGTGGCGCTGGAGTTTCTTGGCGGCTCCGGCAAGAGCGGCAGCGCGCGTTACTCCATCATCAACTCGCTGGGCAATGTGCCGGTCGCCTATATGGCATCTATTGACGGAATCTGCGCCGGACGCTGGGGAGCACGCGCCGCCTCAGGAGCGGATGTCGTCCTCAGCACGGTCGGCGCATCGCTCCTGCTTGTGTATTTCCTAAGTTGCCGCTCAAGCAAAGAACCGGCATAGGAGTCGTTGCTTACGTCGACTTAATTGCGAATCGGCGAAATGGGAGAAACGCTTTTGCTGTTATTCTGAAAGGTTAAGGAAAGCTTCTGTAGATGCAGACTGGGCAAATGTTAGTCAAACTCAGGCGAAGGTAAAAATGAAGGAAACGCAAGTGAGAAAAGTCGAGATATTCGATACGAGTCTTCGTGACGGTTTGCAACAGCCGAACATCGACATCTCCGTTCCGAATGCAGTCAGCCTGTTAGAGCGCATGGCCGCATTTGGCGTTCATTATGCAGAGATCGGCTTTGCCGGCGCAAATCAGTTTGTGGGAGATTTGGCCAGCGCCCTGGAGTCAGCTAACACAGGAGCAATGAAGCTGGCCTTGTTTGGCAGAACGCGCGGACGCGGAGCGAAGGTCCAGGAGTGGCCCGATCTGCAATTTATTGTCAGTCATAAAAATCGCATTCCCGTCGCCGTGATTGTCGTCAAGTCCCGGCTGCTCGACGTGATCAAGTCGCTTGAAACTACGCCGGAAGAAAATCTGTTGATGGCGAGCGAGACGATTGCATACCTTCAGGACAACGGTCTGGAAGTTATCGTTGATCTTGAGCACGCTATGGACGCCGCGTGCGGCCGCCGTGAAAAAGGCGAGGAATGCGACAGCGATTTCGGCAAACTAAGTTTGGATTACTTTCACCAGATGGTTGCGCAATGCGCCGGACAGAAAGTAAGTCGAATCATTGTTTGCGATACGACTGGCGGGGCTAATCCCGATGAAGTTACTCAAGTCTTCGACAACCTGACGCGGAGTTATCCGGGCTCTAACTTCGGATTTCATGGCCATACGGATCGCGGCCTTGGAATTGCCAATACGCGCGCTGCTATTTTATCGGGAGCTATACAAGTTCAAGGCACTCTTTTGGGAACTGGCGAACGCTGCGGCAATATAAATCTGACGACGGTGATCGGCAGTATGCAACTTAGAGGTGAAGTCGAGTTTGTAACATCTAAATTGCTAACAGGACTTAGCAGCCTTGCTTATTCTGCTTATGATGCGTTTGGACTTGATGCGCCGCATGGCACGCCGATCGTGGGGCCGGGCGCATTTGGTACATGGGCGGGAATGCATGGCAGCAGCGAACGCAAAAATCCCGGCGCTTATCTCTGGTGCGATCCAGCCAGAGTCGGCGCCAGCCCTGTGATTGGCGTAAACGCCCAATCTGGGAGAGCGAATATTGTACTGCTCGCCGAATCGCTTGGCCTGCCTCTTGACTCCGCGCAGGCGCAAGCGCTGATGGACTCGAACCAGGCAATGATCGAAGGCGGTGGCTTCACGGCCAGCGAAGTTTCATTCAAAGTTGCCTGCATGAAGGTGCTGAATACTCTGAAAGATCGCTTCAGCATCAAAAGCTGGAGAGTGATCGATGAGTCGGATGAAATCGGGAATCGATATGTCCAAGCCTCGATGTTATTGTCAATCAGCGACTCCGCTGTCACTACCACGCGAGCGGAGGGCGCGGGTCCGGTCGATGCGCTGACTAAAGCTATGCGGCGCGAACTGGAAAAATGGTACCCGGCTATCGCGCGAATGCACTTAGGCAGATTCAGCGTGACGGCGATTGACGTATCCGCTCAGGACACGGCGGCGCACGTGCGCGTCACCGTCAGCTTTCACGCGGACGGCCACGAACCCTGGACCACCGCAGGAGTTAGCAGCGATTTGAATCAGGCGGCGCTGATGGCCATCGTGGATGGTTTTCACTATTGGTTGTTGAAAAACCCCGACTAACTTACTTCAAAGAAAGAATCCGTCAGCAAACGGATAGAGAGGCTTCCCAATGAATAGTTTTGATAGCAAAGCAGCACTTAACTCAGGCAAACGTACTTATACGATTTATCGTTTGCCTGCTTTAGAAGAGCGCGGCATTAATTTGAATCGCTTACCATTCAGCCTGAAGATATTGCTGGAGAACTTGCTGCGCCGCGAAGATGGTGTGAATGTAATAGCCTCCGATATTGAATTTCTGGCTAACTGGAATGCCAAGGCCGAGCCGAGCCGCGAGATTGCGTATATGCCGGCGCGCGTGTTGATGCAGGACTTTACAGGCGTGCCCGCCGTGGTTGATCTTGCCGCGATGCGCGATGCGATTCTGACGCTCGGCGGCGATCCGGAGCGAGTTAATCCTCTGGTTCCGGCTGAGTTGGTGATTGACCACTCTGTGCAAGTCGATGAGTACGGAACTCAGTCAGCTTATGATACTAACTCGATTCTGGAATTTCAGCGGAATCGCGAGCGCTATGCATTTCTAAAATGGGGACAAACAGCCTTTCGTAATTTCAGCGCCGTGCCGCCGGGGATGGGCATCTGTCATCAAGTGAATTTGGAATACCTTGCACGAGTCGTTTTCACTGCAGAGTTAGAGGACGAATTAGTTGCTTATCCAGACACTGTTGTCGGTACCGACTCGCACACGACAATGATCAACGGCCTGGGAGTATTGGGTTGGGGAGTGGGCGGCATCGAGGCAGAGGCGGCGATGCTGGGTCAGGCTGTTTCGATGCTTGTTCCACAGGTTGTTGGTTACAAGCTCATCGGAAAACTGCGCGATGGAGCGACAGCGACTGACTTAGTTCTGACTGTAACTCAGGCTTTACGTAAGTTGGGTGTTGTCGGCAAGTTTGTCGAGTTCTTCGGACCTGGAATAGCTGCGCTGCCTCTGGCTGATCGCGCGACGATCAGTAACATGGCTCCTGAGTATGGAGCGACCTGCGGCATATTTCCGGTGGACGAAGAGACGCTGCGCTATCTTCGATTGACAGGTCGCAGCGAAGAACAGATTACATTGGTTGAGGACTATTACAAGGCGCAGGGATTGTTCCATACGGCCGCGACGCCGGAGGCCGAGTACACACAGACGCTGGAGCTTGATCTCGCAACCGTTGAGCCAAGCGTTGCCGGTCCCAAGCGCCCTCAGGATCGTGTGCTGCTGCGGAATGCGGCGGCGAGTTTTGCCGAGCAACTTCCCACGCTGTTATCGCCGACTGCCAAAGCTACAATGACGCGCACCGCCGCTAAGTGGGATCGGGGTAATGTTACCGATTCAAGGTTGGCAGCTACAACTGTTAAGGAGCGTTTTGGCGTTGATCCCGACCAGTATCTCGACCATGGATCGGTGGTGATTGCGGCAATCACCAGTTGCACCAATACATCGAATCCTTCGGTGATGATGGCGGCAGGAATACTGGCTAAGAAAGCCATCGAAAAAGGATTGACTGTCCCTCCGTGGGTGAAGACTTCGCTTGCCCCTGGTTCGCGCGTAGTTACCGATTACTATGCCAAGGCGGGGCTGTTGACTTACCTTGAAAAGCTGCGCTTCAATGTGGTTGGTTACGGATGCACGACCTGCATTGGTAACTCCGGGCCGCTGCCCGCGGATGTTTCAAAAAGTATCGAAGAACATGGGTTGGTTGCGGTGAGCGTGCTGAGCGGCAACCGTAACTTCGAGGGCCGCGTGAATGTGGATGTGCGGGCGAATTATCTGATGAGTCCGCCGCTGGTAGTAGCTTATGCTTTGGCAGGAAGGATTGGTCATAACTTTGAGACAGATGCTCTGGGTGTGGATTATGTCGGCCAACCTGTCTATCTCAAAGATATCTGGCCTACGCAGGACGAGGTGGCCGAGGCGATTGATGCGGGAGTTAGCAGCGAAGGCTTCCGACGCGAGTATGCGGCCGTTTCCAAAGGTGATGCCAACTGGCAGGGATTGAAGTTTCCTACCGGTGAAGTGTATAAGTGGGAGCTAGATTCCACTTATATCAGAAAAGCTCCATATTTTGACTGCATAACTCCGACCCCTGCGCCTATTACTGACATTTTACGCGCGCGCGTACTGGCCGTGCTGGGTGACTCGGTAACTACCGACCATATTTCTCCGGCGGGCAGCATCAAGGCCAATGGACCGGCGGGACAGTATCTGGCCTCTCACGGCGTGAAGCCGGCAGAATTCAATAGCTACGGATCGCGGCGCGGCAATCATGAAGTGATGGTGCGCGGCACCTTTGCCAATGTGCGGCTGCGCAATAAACTAGCGCCGGGAACGGAAGGCGGAGTTACACGCCTGCTTCCCGAAGGCGAAACGATGGCGATCTTTGACGCCAGCGTGAAGTATGCTGAGCGCGGAATTCCATTGATTATTCTGGCGGGAAAAGAGTATGGCTCAGGATCGTCGCGCGACTGGGCGGCCAAAGGACCGAAGCTGCTGGGTGTGCGCGCGGTGATCGCCGAGAGCTTCGAGCGCATTCACCGGTCGAATCTCGTCGGCATGGGAATTTTGCCGTTGCAGTTTGCTGATGGGCAATGCGCGGCGTCGCTCGGACTGACCGGCGAAGAGGTTTATGACTTCGCCGGACTGACGACGCTGCTTGCGAACAAAATGGAAACTGGCCGCACGCTGATCGTCAAGGCTATAGCAAGCGACGGCGCGGTGCAGCAGTTTACCGCCATTGTGCGCATCGATACACCGCAAGAGATTGAGTACTTCGAGCACGGCGGAATTTTGCAGTATGTGCTGCGGCAGTTAACGAGAAAGTAAATCGGATGAGTCAAGTAACGATCTTTTGAATAGCAGAGCAATTCCATCACAGTTTCACAGTTTCACGGAAAATAGGGGGGTAGGGGGTACCCCTTCAGTTCTCTGTTGTCAGTTGTCAGTGAAAAAAGCTCGGTGAATTGGTCGGTGGTCATGGTTTGATTGTGCGCGTTGGAGGGAAAATTATCTGCAAAAATCTTCATGTAATTGCCTATTATTGATCCGGCCAATAAAGGTGTTTAGGTTTCACACCCATTCCACAAAGAAAACGAGACGCAGGTCCTTCGACTTCGCTACGCTCCGTTCAGGATGACAGGTGCACGGAGTGCCAGTAATTACGGGCCGGATCAATAAGGTATTAACTTCCTGCGGGGCAGGGTCTGCCCCAGTAGACTATTGGATGAGGTAGATTGTGCATCGTTTTGTATTTATCGTCCTGCTTTCAGTTCCGGTTGTGGCGCTTGGTCAGGAGTTTACGCAAAACTCGGCGACGCAGAGTATTGCCGCGTCGCGATTGGTCTCCCCTGAGGTGGCCGAGGCAGAGGCTGCAATTGTGAAGAGCGACTGGAAGGCTGCGGAGGCAAAGCTCGGTCCCTGGCTGACGGCGCATCCAAATGATGCGCGGGCGCTCTTTGATGCGGGTTATGTGGCCGACGCCGAAAAGCGGCTGGGGGATGCGGCAGGATTCTATCGGCGTGCGGTCGAGGCGAATCCGCAATCGTTTGAGGCGCGCGTGGAGTTGGGGCTGCTGCTGGCGCGAATGGACAAGTTGAGCGAAGCGCGGCCTGAACTGGAGAAGGCAACGCAACTTGATGCCGGCGATGCAGGCGCGGAGGCCAAGGCGCGGGCGTGGCGTGCGCTGGCGGAGATCGACCGCGACGGCGATCCGGCCAAGGCATCGGAGGATTTGCTGGAGGCGCTGAAGCTGACGCCGGAGACGACAGCCGATACGCTGCTGGCAGCGGATCTCGCCAGCCAGACTGGACAGCTTGACGCCGCTGAAGTTGCCTACCGACGCGTTCTGGCTAAGGACGCGAACTCCGCGCCGGCCAACGCCGGACTGGCTCATCTGCTGATCGCGCGCAAACAATATCCCGAAGCGGAGGCGCTGCTGCGTACGGCGCTCGCGCAATCGCCGGAGGACACCGCGCTGACCGCGCAACTGGCCACAGTATTGGCCGCAGAAGACAAGGCCGAAGCGGTGCCGCTCTTTCAAAAGCTGCACGCTGCACATCCCAATGACACGGCGATTACGCGTATGCTGGCCGAGGTGCTGGACGATGCCGGAGATGTGGTTGGCTCGGACAAGCTTTATGTCACGCTGCTGGCTGCCAGCCCGGACGATCCGGCGTTGCTGGTGGCGCATGGAGAGAATCTGACGCGACAGCTTAAATCCGCCGAGGCATTTGCGGCCTTCGACAAGGCGACGCGGCTGGATGCGGCCAATGCCGACGGATGGAGCGGGCTGGCCTTTGCCGCTTCGCGCACTAATCAGCCGGCGATCACGCTCCACGCGCTGACGATGCGCTCGAAGTATCTTCCAGAGAATGCTTCCACCTACTTCCTTTGGGCGACAGCTTACGACAAACTTCGCCAGAATCCGCAGGCCGCGGCTTACTATCATCATTTTCTGGAGTCATCGGCGGGCAAGTATCCGAATGAAGAGTGGCAGGCGAAGCAGCGGCTGCTGATCGTGGAGAAGAAATAATACAGCCTTCAGCTATTAGCTTTCAGCTTACAGTTGAGACGCTATCAACGGACTACTGATAGCTGAGAGCTGAAGGCTGTAAGCTGTACTTAGTGGCTACCGGTTTCGTTCCCATCTTTCAAGAGGAGTACCGGGCGTTGCGTCCCAGGGCGCCGATGCCGTCCATCATCCTCCGTTTCCGGCGCTTTACCTCGCTGAATACGCGCATACGGCTGCGCGAGGGAGAGATTCAGGTCAGCCTGTCTGACCTTTTGGAGGGCGCGCCGGAGTCGGTGATTCGCGCAATCGCGCATATTCTGCTGGCCAAGCTCTACAAGAAGCCGATTGAGGCTGCGCAGGAGTTGCGCTACAAGCGATTTGTATACAGCGCCGCCGTCACGCGGCAGACGGAGGTGATTCGCGGCGCGCGCGGCAATAAGCGGGGCTTCGGCCCCGAGGGGCGCTTCTACCATCTTGAAGAGGTCTTCGACTCGCTGAATGCGCGCTTCTTTGGCGGGATGCTGGGCCGACCGGAGTTGACCTGGAGCGAGAGCGTCGCCAAACGGTCGCTGGGCCACTATGACGCTGCGCATAACACCATCGTGGTCAGCCGCGTCTTCGACCGGCCTTCCAGTCCGCGGTACGCAATCGAGTATCTGCTCTACCACGAGATGCTGCACTTGAAGCATCCAGTGAAGCTGCGCGGGCTGCGCCGGTGCGTTCATCCACGGGAGTTCAAAGCTGAGGAGAAGCTCTTCCCGCAACTGGCCGAGGCACTGGCGTTTCTGAAGAGACTGTAGCGAAACAGTACAATGCAAGCACTGCTAGCATTGCTGTCACTGCTTGCAATGCTAGCGGTGTTGCGCTACTATCAATTTATGGCGACACTTACCATTCGCAATGTCGATGAAGCGGTCAAGCGCAGGCTACAGGTGCGCGCGGCGCTCAATGGGCGCTCAATGGAGGCGGAAGTGCGAGTATCGCTTTCGGAATTAGTCGATGGCAGCCCTGTCTCTGTTGAACCAGAGGAAGACTTGGGAACCGCGATTCGCAAGCGATTTGCGACCTTCGGGGGCGTTGAACTCCAGATTCCGCCACGAAAATTTTCTTCAAGACCGATCCCTACATTTGACGAATGATTCTGCTCGACACGAACGTCATCTCGGAAATCATGCGGCCACGTCCAGAACCAAGGGTGACCGAATGGATTCAGTCGCTTCCAAGAAGCGAGTTCTGGACTTCGACGGTCGTTGTGGCTGAATTACTTTCCGGAATTGATATGATGCCCATTGGGCGAAAACAAAAAGGGCTGCGCGAGGCGGTCGAATTGATGATTGCAGAAGATTTTCACGGCCAGATTCTTAGTTTTGATCTCGCCGCTGCACGCTGTTTCGGGGAAATTTTTTCGACAAGACAACGGATGGGACGTCCGATCAACGAAATGGATGCACAGATAGCTGCCACAGCAAGAGTTCACGGAGCGGCAGTCGCGACTCGTAACATTAAAGATTTTGTCGGGTGCGATTTAGTGGTCTTCAATCCATGGTCCGACAACCAAAAGAAATGAGAGTTGTGAACGAAAGCCTATGCGGTCTTCTCGGCAACGACCGCAGCCACATCCGGCCCGGAGGCCTTGCGCGTTGAGGCCCATGCGAGCAGCACAATTCCTGCGACCACCGAACCGGCGCTGGCGAACTGGGCATTCGATAGATTCCACAAAACTTTGGGATTGCGGCGGACAAACTCGACCAGGAAGCGGGCGATTCCACTCAACAGCAGATACTGGCCGACGATTGCGCCGGTGCGGTGAGATTTGCCGAGCCGCCACCAGAGCCATGCGCCGATGAGCAGGCCAGCGGCGAGTTCGTAGAGCGGAGTGGGATAAACAGGAACCAAGACCGGCTCAAGGCCGTTGGGAAAGCTCATGCCCCAGGGCTTGAAGGTGAAGAACAAAAAATGAACGGGCTTGATCTCGATGCCATAGCAGCCGTCGCCGGAGAGGAAGCAACCGATGCGCCCGATGCCGTAGCCGATGGCGGCGGCAGGCGCGGCCAGATCGAGAGTGCGCAGGGAGCCGATCTTTGCCCACCAACCTTGAAAGAGCAGCGCGGAGATTCCCAGGACGAGCCCGCCGAACCAGGCGAATCCTGCCGTATCCCATAGGACGCTCCAGCCCATCTCGCGAAACTCGAAGGGCGTGTCGATGACGTGCCAGAGTTTGGCGCCCAGGATGCCTGCGATGAGCGTAATGGCCACGATATTCAGCGCGTCAGCGTCAATGCGGGCGCGGCGGAAGGCGCGGTCCATGACAAAGGCGGCGGCCACGGCCGCCAGCCAGAGCATCAGCCCGAAGGTGTTCAGGTGATCGAGGCGAAAGGAGCCGAAGTTCAGGTGAAGGAAGCGGATATCGATATAGGGAAACATACTCTTCAAGTATAGACGCGGGAGCGTGACGGTGGTATGTAGAACGGGAGTTACGATTTTCTCGAACGCATTTGCCAAGCGGCGCGTCTTTCAGGAGATACTATGAGCATGACTTCCACCTGCCACGAAAATCTTGAGGTTCTCTACACGCGCACGCAGATTGCCGAGCGGGTCGCGGAGATGGGCGCGCAGATTACCCGCGACCTGAACGGCGAAAAGCTGGTGATGGTGGGGGTGCTGAAGGGCGCGGCGATCTTTTTGTCGGACCTGGCGCGAGCCGTCGCCGTGGATGCGACCTTTGACTTTGTGGCCGTTTCCAGCTACGGCAACGGGCAGCGGACCTCGGGCGCGGTCAAGCTATTGAAAGATCTGGATGATCCCATCGAAGGCAAGAATGTGCTGGTGGTGGAGGATATTCTGGATACGGGATTGACTCTCTCGTATCTGCGCAACTTTCTGCTCCGGCAAAATCCGAAGACTCTGCGCATCGCCGCGCTGCTGGACAAGCCCTCGCGGCGGCTGGAGCAGATTGAGGCCGACTACGTTGGCTTTTCGATTTCCAACCTCTTCGTGATCGGCTACGGAATGGATTACGCCGAACGCTACCGGAACCTGCCCGACATCTGCCTGATGACCTCCGACCATCCAGAATAGAGAGCGGCGGCCCGACGGCAAGGAGCAAAATCTTATGACTACGATCACTCCCATTCTGGATGAGGATCTGGAGTTCGACAATGGCGTCTTCGATGCCGCCGCGTTCGCCGCGAAGACGTTGGCGAGCTGGCAGGCGCTGGCCGCAGTGATTGATCACACGCTGCTCAAGCCTGAAGCCACGCGCCCGCAGGTGGAGAAGCTCTGCGAGGAAGCCGCGCGCTATCGCTTTGCCTGCGCGATGGTGAACCCGGCGTGGGTCTCGACGGCAGTGAAAGCGCTGAGCGGGACGGGCATTTTCGTGGGCGCGGTGATTGGCTTTCCGCTGGGCGCATCGCTGGTTTCCTCGCTGCGCCAGGAGGCGACGGCGCTGATCAGGCTGGGCGCGCGCGAACTGGATATGGTGATGCCCATCGGCCAGCTCAAGAGCGGAAACCATATTGCCGTCCAGCACTCGATCCACACCGTGGCCGCGATTGCTCATCATCACGGAGCGCTGCTCAAAGTGATTCTGGAGACCGCGCTGCTGAGTGTTGAGGAGAAGCTGCACGCTTCGGAGATTGCCATCCAGGCGGGCGCGGACTTCATCAAGACCTCGACAGGCTTTGCCTCGGCGGGAGCAAACGCGGCGGATGTGGCGCTGATGCGCGGCGTGGCCGGAGGGCGCTGCGGCGTGAAGGCCGCGGGCGGCATCCGAACGCTGGCCGATGTGAAAGCGCTGCTCGAAGCGGGCGCCAATCGCATCGGCGCATCGGCCTCGGTGGAGATTGTGCGCGAGCTGGGAGCGGAGTGAGAACGAGGGACTAGGGTTCCGCTGGGTTATAGATCGTCAGCTTGACTCCTGGCGGTAAACTCGCGCTGAACGATTGCAGCTCCGGCCGCAGTTTGTTAGCGGTGACGTTGTCTGTCGCATAAAACTGAACCTCCGCCTCAGACGATGAAACGCGCTCGCGTGACAGGTCCATGCTTGCGACTCTAATCCAAGTGACGGGAATTTGATGTTCGAACCACTCGTCGTAAATAATGACCAGATGGGCGCTGCTACCGGCGACGAAGGCACGATAATCCTCAGCGCTGGTGTCGTCATTCGCTCTGAGGATGCGAGCTTTTTCTGACGCCAGACCGCCCAGGTCAAGAACGAAGTATGGGTTGCGGTAAGAGACCAGGCCGAGATCGTTGACGGCCACCGGCGCGCGGTAGAAATCGTCGACGAAGCGATGCATCTGAAACTGCTGCTCGTAGATGTTGTTGGCCGCGATTGGCACCTGCCAAGTTGAAAGGATATATTTTGAGCAAAACACGGACAGTGTAACGGCGGCAAGACAGAAGTAGAGAAGGCGATCTTTCTTTTCAGCCAGCACCGCGCGGATACGTCCCTGCATCAGGTATATCCCGATCAATGCCGTACCCGCCATGGCATAGTCTTCGTAACGATCCATCCATCCGAATTGACCGGCGACGGCGTGAGCGCCAACCAAGCCAACCATGAGCAGCGCCATGAGAGCCTGTGAGCTCCAGCGCCAGGGTCTGACGGGAAGCTCACGGATGCATCGCACTAAAGCAGCCACGCCGATTATTAGCATCAGGAGGCCGGATGGGTGAAAGGCCATGTGCCATACATTGTTGCCAATTGAGTGAATGATTCCCATACCTTCTCCGCTGATACCTTTGGCCACGAAGTCGGACTTGGTGAGAACGGAACTGGGCAGCGGAGGCAGCCCCAGATGAACGAGGAACACTGAAAATCCGCCCACGAAAATGACAATGAGCGCGAAGGTTCCCAGTGCCGTGCGCCAATGTCCACGCAGCGCAATCACCAGAATCGCCGTAAGACTCAGCGCCAATCCCTCATAGCGCAGCAGCGGAGCCAGCACAATCACGGCGGGAAGCCATGGTGACATCTTGCCTTTGTCCATTAACAGCGCCAGTCCGTAGACAGTTGCCGCGACCGCCATAATGTGCAGGTTGTGCTCAAGGCCAGTGAAGACCACGCCAATCAGATTCAGAAAAATTGCCAGCA
The DNA here is from genome assembly GCA_964408275.1 of uncultured Occallatibacter sp. GTDB lineage: Bacteria > Acidobacteriota > Terriglobia > Terriglobales > Acidobacteriaceae > Telmatobacter. Next base: position 19,124 of record CAYOYX010000026.1, on the reverse strand, counting down.
GCAGCAGCGCCAGGGCTTGCGCAACAATTCCGAAGGTGTCCTGAACAAGGCGCAGATGCTCAAAAAACCTCCATATAATCGCCAGTGTCGCGAACAGCGCCATCGTATTCAGGATCAACGGCAGATATGGATGCAGCGGCGTACCGGAGGCTGGCGCCAGCAGGATGGGATACAGGATCGAAGAATCAGGCGCAGCATGAACCCCGGGATTCATTCCATAATTTCCGTGGCGAATCTGGTCGCTGAACGCGAGGCCGATATACGGATCGTCCATTGAATAAATGAAAGTGCCGTTATTGAGCCTGAGAATTGAGAGCACCAGGCCGAGCAGGATAGCCGCAATCACTGCGCAAACGAGCGGTAATGCGTTTCTGCCGATAGGGCTGTTTTGCAGTTGCAATTCGCTTTGCGAAAAATCGACGGAAACTTCGGACATTGCGGGAACCCTACCTCCGGCGCGGCTGCACTTCGGCGCAAATGCCGCTTATTAAGAAGAAACAATTAACCGGGCTTTCATAGCAAGATTAGCATGATTTATCTTGAGTGTTCGCAGCCGGCTGAAGCGGTCGTTGATCTAAATGCGCTATGATTTTCTTCTAAGCCTATGCCAGAGACTCCACCACCTCCGCATCCTGAACACGAGCTTGAGGGCGACTATCGCCCTGCCAGCGCGTCAACCCCTGGCGCGCATCTTGACCCGGCGAATATTCGCGTTGAAGCGGCGGATGCGGCCTATCTGATGCAGCTTGCCGAAGCGCTGAACACCACGCTCGACCTGGAGACCCTGCTACGGCGGACAGCACAGTTGGTAGGCGCGGTGATCTCTTATCGCATCTTCGCGATATTGCTGCTCAACGATCGTACCCGCGAATTGCGCGTGAGATTCCAGATCGGCCATACCATGCAGGTGGAGCGGCTGACCGTTCCCATGGGCAAGGGCGTAGTGGGACAGGTAGCGCTGACGCGCGAACCGGTGCTGCTGAATGATGTGAGCACATCCGATGTTTACGTCGAGGTGAATTCCGAGGTGCGCTCCGAGCTGGCCGTGCCGCTGATCGCGAAGAACCGGCTGATCGGAGTGATGGACATTGAGAGCGAGAAGCTCGGCTACTTTGGCCCCGAGCAACTGCGCTTGCTCACACTAACCGCCTCCCGCATTGCTCAGGCAATCGAAAATGCGCGGCTCTATGCGCGCGTCTCACGCCAAGCGCAGACGCTGACAGTGCTGAACGAGATTGCAACCGAGTTGACTTCAATTCTCGATCTTGATCCGCTGCTGGAAAAGGTCGGCCAACTGCTGCGACGACTGATCGATTACCAGATGTTCACCATCATGCTGCTGGACGAAAAGGGCGAGATGCTGATCACGCGCTACGTCTGGCGCTTTGGCCATGCGCATGCGCCGCTGCGCAGCCTGCCGATTACCACTGGCCTTGTGGGCGCGGCGGTGCGCGAGTGGCGGCTGGTGAATGTGCCCGACGTACAGAATGATCCGCGTTACGTGGCGCTGAATCCGGAGACGCGCTCGGAGCTGATTGTGCCGCTCTTTCACAAGGGGCGCATCATCGGCGTGCTCGATCTGGAACACACGCGCACCGGTTTCTTCAATGAAGAGCATGAGCGTGTGCTGACCACGCTGGCCGCGCAGGTGGCTATCGCGATTGAAAATGCGCGGCTCTATCAGGCGGTGAGTACGCAGGAGCGGCAACTGGAGCGCGACCTCACTATGGCGCGCGAGGTGCAACTGCGCCTTTTGCCGACGACGGCGCCGAAGCTAACCAATGCCGAGCTGGCAGTGCGCTTTCTGCCCGCGCGCGCCATCGGCGGAGACCTCTACGATTTTGTGGAGTACGGCGATGGCCGCATGGCCATCGTGCTGGGCGATGTGAGCGGCAAGGCCGCGCCGGCTGCGCTCTTTGCGGCGCTGGTCAGCGGCATCATGCGTTCAGCGGCGCAGCAGCAGCCCGCGCCGGCTGAGATGCTCTCCGTGCTCAACGACGCCATTCAGGAACGCAAGCTGGAGTCGCAGTACGTGACCATGCTTTTTGCGCTGTGGAATGACGAGAGCCGCAGCTTGCAGGTGGCCAACTCGGGCGCGGTGCAGCCCATCTTCTGCCGCGGCTGCGACTCATCCGCGGTGCGCGTCGAGGGCTTTCCGCTCGGCCTTTTTCCCGATGTGAGTTATGACGAACTGAGCCTGGCCGCCCAGCCGGGAGACGTCATTGTCTTTGTCTCCGATGGGATTCTGGACGCGGAGAGCGACGCCGGCGAGATGTACGGCCAGGAGCGTCTGTCGGAGTTGCTGTGCAGCCGCCGCGAGCTAGCCGCGCAGGAGATTGCCGACGCCATCCTCGCCGACGTAAGCCGCTTCCAAGGCGAGCACGAGCGCTTTGATGATGAGACGATCATTGTGCTGAAAGTGCGGTAGTCGAATCAGCGTAATTAGAAACCCGTGTAATCTTTTGCTTGAAGGCAAGGTATATTTTCCAACAGAAATTGTGTCATTTCTTCGACTCGTTGAATGTGCTGTTCATGGCTATTTTTGCGCAGATAGATGAGGTTTCTGCGCAGATAGGCAAGGATATTTCGTTGTTTGGCATCCAATAGTGAAATATCAGCGCCGTTTTGAGAAAGCCAGAGCAACAATTCCCTGTGACCAGCACTGGCTACCTCAAAGATCATTGGCTCGCCGAACCTATTCTCCGTATTCAAGCTAAAGCCTTGTTCATATAGCCATTCCACGCCTTCCAAATCGTTTTCGACAGCGAGAAAGTGCAGAACTGTTTCACCGATGCTATTGCGAAGATCGAAAAGGCGCCGATTTTCCGCAAGTAAATTCTCGGCATACGCGAACTCCCTCGAAAACACGGAGTTTCTGAGGTCATACCATAATGGATCGTTTGTCATTGAATCGCTGCCACGCAGCTGGAAGTAGTAATTTTCCTTGAGTCTATCATTTTCATGTGTATATTGGTCAAAATCTTTCTCGACCTCTCATTCTGTAAACTTGAAGATGTACTATTCTCGGAGCTACCTTGTCGACAGAACGCATCATCCATCCTGCAAAGAACGTCTACGGCAGCCTGCGCTTGCCGGGAGACAAGTCCATCAGCCACCGCTACGGAATGCTGGCCGCATTTGCCGAAGGCGTGTCGCGCTTCACTAACTTTTCTACCGGAGCCGATTGCGCCTCGACCCTGGCCTGCATGGAGGCGCTGGGCGCGAAGGTGCGGCGGCTTGAGAATAACGCGGTCGAAGTTACAGGCGTGGGCGGCTGCGTGACGCCGTGCGACGAGCCGCTAGATTGTGGCAACTCCGGCTCGACGATGCGCATGATCTCCGGCTTGCTCGCGCCGCAGCACGGCAGCTTCACGCTGGTCGGCGATGAGTCGCTCTCGCGGCGCCCCATGGAACGGATTCGCAAGCCGCTGGCCGCGATGGGCGCGCGGCTGACGCTCACCGAAGGCCATGCGCCGCTCACCATTGAAGGCGGCGCGCTCACGGCCATCGACTACACCATGCCGGTGCCCAGCGCGCAGGTGAAGAGCTGCATTCTGCTGGCCGGTTTGCAGACGGTGGGCACAACCACGGTGCGCGAGGCCGTCCGCACACGCGACCACAGCGAGCTGGCGCTGCGTGCCTTCGGAGCGACCGTCGAGCGCACGCTGGATTCAGTTTCGATTTCTGGGCCGCAGAAGCTGCACGCTATTGAAGCCGCAGTACCCGGCGACATTTCTTCGGCGGCGTTTTTTCTCTGCGCGGCGGCGTTGTTTCCCGGCTCCAATCTGGTACTGGATGCGCTGGGCATGAACCCTACGCGCGCTGGATTGCTCGATGTGCTGACGGCGCTGGGCGCGAAGATCAGCGTGCTTGACCTCGAAGAGAAGAACGCCGAGTTAGTCGGCACTGTGCGGATTACGGCTCCGGCGGAGGGGCTGGGGACGGCAGAGATCAGCGGCGCGCTGGCCGCGCAACTGATCGACGAGCTGCCTGTGCTGGCCGCGATTGGTCCCTTCACTCGCGGCGGTATTCGCATACGCGACGCCAAAGAGCTGCGCGTGAAGGAGTCAGATCGGATTGCTTTGGTCGTCAAGAATCTGCGCGCGATGGGTGCCGAAGTTGCGGAGTTCGAGGACGGGCTCGACGTTCCAGGCGGGCAAACGCTTCACGGAGCGACGATTGATTCCGGCAATGATCACCGCATCGCGATGGCCTTTAGCGTCGCCGCATTGCGCGCCGAAGGAGAGACGCGGATTCAGGGCGCGGAATCGGCAGCCATCAGCTTTCCGGAGTTCTTTGAGCTGCTGGATTTGGTGGCCGAGCGGTGATGGAAGATCATTCTCCGCTGTTGCCATCGGGAGACAATTGCAGCGGCTTGGTGAGGGTGAAGAGCAGGACTGTACCCGGCTCGAGCGTGGCCTGGGGATGACTGACGATCAAATGAGTGGAGATGACGCCGGCTCCGATGATGCCGCCTGCGACGGCTCCGACCGGGCCTCCGACGATGGCTCCCGTAACTGTGCCCGCGCCGACCGCTCCGCCGTATTCGATGGAGTCGCGCTTGATGCGGGAGGCGGGCAGGATGCGGCCTTCGCTGCCGACTTTAGTGGGCGAACCAGGGGTTCCTGTGATGTAGGCGTGGAGGCGATAGCGCGCGCCGTTGGCGAGGATGACCGTCTCCGGTTGCAAGAGCATGGAGCCGCGACCGCCGGCGTGGCCGGTGGAGACCTCGGCGATGCGACCGTCAATTTCGGCTCCAGCGGGAATCAGTACATGGCCGCCCTGCAAGACATCCGAAGCTACGCGGCAGCGGAAGGCTTGGCCTCGCTCGCTGCTTGAGGTGGAGAGCTGATCGAGCAATTCGACGCGAATGGTTGCGCCTTCGGGAAGTTCGCCGGGGCGCAAGGGGCGTGGATGCACGATGTCGCCGTCGGGATCGTAGGGGCGATTGCGCGGGGACAACGATGGCTCTTCCGGCGCTGGAGTATTTGACGCGAGGCCGACGATCCCGCTATCGGGATCAGCGGTAGTGGCGTAGGCGGGCTGGGAGTGGATTTGGGACTGGATTTGGGGCTGCGACTGATACGGGGAATGATTCTGCGCGGGCGCGGCTGGATGACTGGCTGGAGGCTTGGCGCTGGGCGTGGTGATGACGCTGTCTTCGTAAGGTGGCGTTGAAACTCCCTGGTAAGGGCCTGCATCCTGCGCTCGCAGGCCGGCAGGGGCCATCAACAATAAGGCGCATACAAGAGTCAGCCGATTCATCCAAGTCTCCTTTTTGTGGCGCGGGCGGGGAATCGCTCATCTATTTAGACTCCTCCGAAGGGGAAGCGTCGCACGCCCGCCTGCCGAGGCGGCAGCTTATCCAATTTAATGCTAACTGTGATTGGGAGCAGGCGAAGTCGTGAGTGGAGATGGGGTGCCTTGCAGGGCACGTATCAATATAGATAACCCACTCTGGCACATTTCCCATGATGGCAACAATTTGCCTGATGTGAACAGCAGTTAATTCTTCATTGTGCCTCGGTTTGCTAGAATCCAATCGGGAGACCAAACCCCGGTTTTGCCTTGGACGGAGAGGGATCGCGCAGGTGCAGGAGCTTCTGAAGACGATACAAAGCGCCGCCGGAGAAGCTCTTGACGTGGATCGCCGTCCGCAATTGAATGCCCGGCTTCAACACCGCATCATGAGGACCGATATGACTGAGATAGTTGCCATCCGCGCCCGCGAGGTACTGGACTCGCGCGGCAATCCGACTGTGGAAGCGGACGTCATCCTGGAGAGCGGCGCGCTGGGCCGCGCCATTGTGCCCTCGGGCGCTTCCACCGGCGAGCATGAAGCGGTGGAGCTGCGCGACGGCGATAAGAGCCACTATCTGGGCAAGGGCGTTTTGCAAGCCGTGGAGAATGTGGAGAGTGTGATTGCGCCCGAGCTGGAAGGCATGGACGCGATGAACCAGCGGCTGCTTGACCAGACGATGATTGCGCTGGACGGCACGCCGAATAAAGGCAAGCTGGGCGCGAATGCGATTCTGGCGGTTTCGCTGGCCTCGGCGCGGGCCGTGGCGCAGACGCTGGAGATTCCGCTGTATCGCTATCTGGGCGGTGTGAATGCGAGCATTCTGCCGACGCCGATGCTGAATGTGCTGAATGGCGGAGCGCACGCCGACAGCAATGTGGACTTTCAGGAGTTCATGATTATGCCGGTGGGCGCGGAGCGATTCAGCGAGGCGCTGCGCTGGTCCGCGGAGACCTTCCATACGCTGAAGGGCGTACTGAAGAAGAAGGGCTACAACACGGCCGTCGGCGACGAGGGCGGTTTTGCGCCTTCGCTCAAGTCCAACAGCGAAGCGATTGAATTGATCCTTGAAGCGATTGAGCTGGCCGGATACAAACCCGGTGAGCAGATTGCCATTGCGCTGGATCCGGCGTCGAGCGAGTTCTACGACAAGGAGACGGGTAAATACGTCTTCAAGAAGAGCGACAAGAGCGAGCACACCAGCGAGGAGATGGTGGCTTACTGGGATAATTGGAGCCGCCAGTATCCAATTGTTTCCATTGAAGACGGCCTTGCCGAGGACGATTGGGCGGGATGGAAGAAACTGACCGACAAGCTGGGCGGGCGGATTCAGTTGGTGGGCGATGATCTGTTCGTCACCAACACCAAGCGTTTGCAGCGCGGCATTGAAGAGGGCGTTGCCAACTCGATTCTGATCAAGGTAAACCAGATCGGCACGCTGACCGAGACGCTGGAAGCAATCGATCTGGGCCGCCGCTACGGCTACACCTCGGTGATGAGTCACCGCTCCGGCGAGAGCGAGGATACCTTTATTGCTGACCTCGCCGTAGCCACTGGCGTGGGCCAGATCAAGACCGGATCGTGCAGCCGCACTGACCGCATCGCCAAATACAACCAGTTGCTGCGCATTGAAGAAGAGTTAGGCGGCGGCGCTGCTTACCTTGGGCTGGAGAGCCTGAACTACAACGACTAAGTGATGCTGATTTAGCTGAATAAGATGGGAGGAAGCTTCGGCTTCCTCCCTTTTGCTTTTGCTCATCTCTGAGATTCTCAATAGAACGGATTCTGCTATGCTTTCGCCATGCCCCGAATCGACAATAAATTGTCAAAGAACGCATTAACGATTGAACAATTGTCGCTTGCCTGCAAGCATGTCTTAGAGATGCGTGAAGAGGGTGTGACAATGAATATGGCGATCCGAACATTAGAATTGTTTGCTGATATGTACGCAAAGATGCATAAGGGAGGCAGTGTTACGCCTCATCACGTTGATCAGGTTGCTTTATGGTCTATTAACGCAAGAAGTATTCGACGCAGTACTCCTAATGCAAAGCCAAGAGAGCATTTCAGGGTCGAGCATGGCACTCCACGGAGGGGTTTCGCTCTGATGGTTTTAGACCTTTACCAAAAAGAGAAGCTGAATTCAAAGACCATGACAAGGTTGATCAAGAGATTCTGGAAGCTCGCTGTGATCACACTTGAGGAGGATGAGCGATTGAACAAGATCGCAAGGTCGAAAATATTCAAGACGCCTGATGAAAGATGGGAAGCAGCCGGAATTAAGTTTCAGAGGTGAGTATTTACCCCGTCCGCTCGACCTGGTAATAGAAGGGCGGACCTTGCTCCTGAGCCAGCGCGCGGACGGTGCGCAGAAAGGCACGGGCGGCGTAAGAGAGCGTGGCCTGACGTCGATGGACGAGGCGCAGGATGCGCTTGACCTCCAGATCATCAACAGGAACGCGCACCAGAGCGCCGCTTTGCAGCTCTTGCGCAACGGTCAGATGAGGGACCAGCGCGACACCGTTGCCCATTGCAACAAAGCGCTTGATGGCCTCGATGGTGGGCAACTCGATGCCCATGTTGAGAGGTGTGCGGTGGCGCTGGAAGGCCTCGATCACCTTTTTGCGCAGAGGCGAAGCGACGTTGTGCGCGATGAAAAGCTCTTTGCCGAGACGGCTGATGGTGACGTGTTTTGCTCCGGCCAGCGGATGGCTGGGACTGACGATGAAGGCGAGGCTGTCGTTGTAAACGGCGATGGAGCGGAAGTGCGCGGGGTCGGGATGAAAGGAGATCATGCCCAACTCGAAGGTGCGCAGGTTCAGCTCGTCGGGAATATGCGAGGCCAACATACGATGCACGGTGACGGTGATGTGAGGAAACTCGCGGCGGAAGCGGTCGATGGCCGGAAGCAGATACAGCGTGGTGTACTCGTTGGCAGCCAGTTGCAGGCGGCCGCTCTCTAGGCTCTTGAGTTCGCCGAGGGCGCTGGCTGCTTCGCGGCGCAGGGCGAGCAGGCGGAGTGCGTAGTCGCGCAAGAGCACTCCGGCAGCGGTGAGGGAGCCGTCGCGGGCGGCGCGGTCAAAGAGCGTCTCGCCCACCGACGCCTCCAGCTTGCGGATGACCTGGCTGACGGCGGGCTGGGTGCGATGCAGGCGCAGGGCCGCGCGGGAGAAGCTGCGCTCCTCGGCGACGGCGAGAAAGGTTTCGAGTTGATGAAGTTCCATGGCAGTGAACAGTATAACCAAATCTAATCGTATATCAAACAATTATAACTTTGCGTTATATAACCTCGATGCGAGAGAATAGCAATAATCAGCAGAGGTACTCATGGCAGATACGAACAAGCCCGGGAATCAGGTATTTTTCTTCGACACCACGCTGCGCGACGGCGAGCAATCGCCGGGCTGCTCGATGACCACGCAGGAAAAGCTGACGATGGCCCATGCGCTGGAAGACCTGGGCGTGGACATCATCGAGGCCGGTTTTGCAATGGCTTCGGAGGGCGACTTCGCGGCTATCGCCACGATCACGCAGGCAATTCGCAAGCCGCGCATCGCGTCGCTGGCCCGCGCCAAGAAGGAAGACATCGAAATGGCCGCGCGCGCATTGCAGTTTGCCGAGCGCGCCCGCATCCATGTTTTTCTGGCGTCGAGCGATCTGCATCTGGAGTACAAGCTGAAGATAAGCCGCCAGGAGGCGCTGGATCAGACCGGCGAATCGGTGCGGCTGGCGCGCTCGCTGGCCGACGACGTGGAGTTTTCGCCGGAGGATGCGACGCGTTCGGATCGCAATTTTCTGGTGGAGATGGTGCGCATCGCCATTGAGGCCGGCGCGACAACAATCAATATGCCCGACACGGTGGGCTACTCGACGCCGGAGGATTACGGACAACTCTTCCGCGAAGTGCGCGAGCGCGTTCCTGCAATCGACGAGCTGGGAATCATCCTCTCTTCGCATTGCCACGACGATCTGGGATTGGCCGTGGCCAACTCGCTGGCCTCAATTGCAGCGGGCGCGCGGCAGGTGGAGTGCACGATCAACGGCATCGGCGAACGGGCCGGCAATGCGGCGCTGGAAGAGATTGCCGCGGCGCTTTATGTGCGCGGCGACCGTTATGGCGTCACTTCGGGACTTAATCTGAATCAGCTGTATCCCACGAGCCAGGTGCTGGGACAGTTGATCACCTTCCGCCCATCGCCGAACAAGGCGATTGTGGGCGACAACGCCTTTGCGCATGAGTCCGGTATTCATCAGCATGGGATGCTGGCCAACCCACTCTGCTACGAGATCATGACTCCGGCGCTGGTGGGCGTGGCGCACAATCATCTGGTGCTGGGCAAGCACTCGGGACGCGCGGCGCTGCGCAACCGGCTGGAGCAGTTGGGCTACTCGCTGACGCGCGATGAGTTGCAGCACACCTACTACCGATTTGTGGCGCTGGCAGACCGCAAGAAAAACATCTACGACTATGACCTTGTAAGCCTTTTGCCGGATCAGATTCGCGATAAGCGCCGCGAACCCGTCTCGGAATTGGATTGATTAACGAATTAGCAGTCAAACAGGATCACCCTCTACAATCGAAGAATAAGGAGAGTAAGAATGAAGCTGAAAGTTTTGGTCACTCCCGGAGACGGCATTGGCCCGGAAATCACCGCGGAAGCCATCGGCGTGTTGCAAGAGGTTGCGGCCGCCGCTGGTCACACGCTGGAGTTGAATACCAAGCGCATTGGCGGTGTGGCCATCGAGCAGGATGGAACGCCTCTGCCTCCCGACACCGTTGCCGCTGCACTCGACTCGCAAGCTGTTTTTTTAGGCGCGGTGGGCGACGACAAGTTCAATTCGCTGACACCAAGCCAGCGCCCCGAGGCCGGCCTGCTCGGACTGCGCGCGGCACTGGGCGGCTTTGCCAATCTGCGCCCCGTCTTTGCATTCAAGGAACTGACGGTCAACAGTCCGTTGCGTCCTGAGATCATCGACGGCACGGATATCATGTTTGTCCGCGAACTGCTTGGCGGCCTCTACTATGGTCAGCCACGCGGCTGGGACAAGGAAAAGGGCGTGGGCTTCAACACCATGATCTACAAGCGCGAGGAAGTGGTTCGCGTGGCTCGTGTCGCGTTTCAGTTGGCGCAGAAGCGCCGCAAACTGGTCACCAGCGTGGACAAGGCCAACGTGCTTGAAGTCTCGCAGCTTTGGCGCGACGCTGTGACCGAGGTGGGCAAGGAGTTTCCCGATGTGACGCTGGAGCACCAGTTCGTCGACGCCATGTCGATGCACCTGATGAAGCGTCCGCGCGACTTCGATGTGATCGTGACGGAAAACACCTTCGGCGACATTCTCACCGACGAGTCATCGGTGATTACCGGCTCGCTGGGTATGCTGCCTTCGGGAACCGTCGGCGGCAAGATCGGTTTGTATGAGCCGGCGCACGGCTCCGCGCCCAAGCACGCCAACAAGAACATTGCCAATCCGCTGGCCACCATTTTGACCGGTGCGATGATGCTGCGCCACGCCTTCGGACTGGATGCGGAAGCAGACGCGATTGTGAAGGCTGTCCGCAAGGTGCTGGAACAGGGCTTCCGCACGCAAGACCTGGCGCGCACCAATCCCGAGGGATTGACCGTGCTCGGAACGCGCGAGATGGGCGCGAAGGTGCGCGAGACAGTGAAAGGGATGTTGAAGTAGCAAACAGTGGACAGTGAACAATAATCAGTCCGTTTTACGAGAGATCAACAATATGGGTGCCCCACCCTCGCCGCGTATTTGTTCTTGCGGCTAGGGTGGGACGAACACTCCATTTTGAATTTGGGAGTCAAATGAGCGCCAAAGCAAAAACATTATTTGAAATGGTCTGGGAGCAGCACGTAGTGGTTGAGCCTGCGGGCGAGCCTTCCGTGTTGTACATCGATCTGCAACTGCTGCACGAGGTCACGTCGCCGCAGGCCTTTGAGGGGTTGCGTCTGGCTGGCCGCAAGGTGCGCAGGCCCGATCGTTGCATCGCCACTGTGGACCACAATGTGCCGACGACGATCGCTGGCCGGCTGAACATTGTCGATGAGATCGCGGCCAAGCAAATCGCTACGCTGCGCAAGAACTGCGCTGACTTCGGCATCGAACTGTACGATGTGGACTCGCGCGATCAGGGCATTGTGCACGTGATCGGGCCGGAGCTTGGGCTGACCAAGCCGGGCATGACGATTGTCTGCGGCGACTCACACACGGCGACGCACGGTGCATTTGGCGCGCTCGCATTTGGAATGGGAACCAGCGAAGTGGAGCACGTGCTGGCCACGCAGACGCTGCCGCAATCGAAGCCCAAGACCTTTCGCATCGCGGTTGAAGGCGAACTGCCGAAGGGCGTGACAGCGAAGGATTTGATTCTCGCCATCATCGGGCAGATCGGCACCGACGGAGCAACGGGCTATGTGATCGAGTACGCTGGCTTGGCGATTCGCTCGCTCTCGATGGAAGGCCGCATGACGGTCTGCAATATGAGCATCGAGGCCGGTGCGCGCGCGGGCATGGTTGCGCCGGATGAAGTTACATTCACTTATCTCAAGGGACGCCGCTATTCGCCGCAAGGAGCTAAGTGGGATGATGCGGTAAGTGAGTGGAGCAAGTTAGTCAGCGATGAGGGTGCCAAGTTTGATCGCGAGTTAGTTATCGATGCTTCAACGCTGGTTCCGTTTGTTAGTTGGGGGACGAGTCCGGGAATGGTTGCGCCGGTTACTTCCAACGTGCCCGACCCAGCCGCCGCGGCTACCGAACAGGAGCGCAAGGGATTGGAACGCGCTCTGGATTACATGGGAATCAAGGCCGGAACACCGCTGAATGCGATTGCGATTGATCGCGTATTCATCGGCTCCTGTACCAATGGACGCATCGAAGATATGCGCGCAGCGGCTCGCATCGCCGCAGGTTATAAGGTGAGCACGAAGGTGAGCGCGATGGTGGTTCCCGGCTCGCAGGCAGTGAAGGCGCAGGCGGAGAAAGAGGGTCTGGACCGCATCTTCCGCGAGGCGGGATTCGATTGGCGCGAGCCAGGCTGCTCGATGTGTCTGGCGATGAATCCCGATATTCTTCAACCGGGCGAGCGTTGCGCGTCGACCAGCAACCGCAACTTTGAAGGCCGCCAGGGACGCGGCGGACGAACGCATCTGGTTTCACCGGAGATGGCCGCGGCAGCTGCTATTGAAGGACACTTTGTTGATATTCGCGGCTGGAAAGTAAATGAATTGGCTACGCCGGAGGTAAAAGGCTGATGGAAAAGTTCACAACACTTACTTCGCTGGCCGCGCCGCTCGATCGCGCGAATGTGGACACGGACCAGATTATTCCCAAGCAGTTTTTGAAGCGCATCGAGCGCACCGGCTACGGCGAGTTTTTATTCTTCGATTGGCGCAAGACGCCTGCCGGAGCTCCCGACCCCGCCTTCGTGCTCAACGATCCGCGTTACAAGGGCGCGCAGATTTTGATTGCGGGCAAGAACTTCGCCTGCGGATCGAGCCGCGAGCACGCCGCGTGGGCGCTGAATAACTTCGGCTTCCGCGTGGTGATTGCGCCCTCTTTTGCGGACATCTTTTTCTCGAATGCGGGTAAGAATGGAATTGTCTTGGTTCGGCTGAATGAAGAACAAGTTGCCGAATTAATGAGCAACGCAAAGACAATTCCGAGTTATCAACTTACTATCTCGCTTGAAGAACAAACTGTAACTGACGGCAAGGGATTCAAGGCGAGATTTGAGGTTGACCCATTCAGAAAGTTCTGTCTGATTGAGGGTCTGGATGACATCGGCCTGACACTCCGGCACACTGCGGCGCTGGACGCATTTGAAGCTAAACACGACCATGCTCATTGGCTGAAAGCGAAGTGAGACAGCCTTCAGCTATCAGCTTTTAGCTCGTATCGCTGAAGTAAGTAACTCCAGCGCAAGCTGTACGAAAAACGACACTTGATTTTTGAAAACCACGATGTTAATCGCAATACCAACAAGCTGAAAGCTGACGGCTGATAGCTTACGGCTAACGAACGAAGAGAGCACAATGACCATCGAAGGCAAGCGACAAAGTATTCCGATGACCGAAGGACCTAGTCGGGCCGCGTCCCGTTCATATCTGCGCGGCGTCGGTTACAGCAGTGAAGACCTGCACAAGCCCATCATCGGCATTGCGAATACATGGACGGAGATCGGCACCTGCAATGTGCATCTGCGCGAGATAGCCGAGGCGCTGAAGGAAGGCATTCGCGAGGCGGGCGGCACACCGATGGAGTTCAACACCATCACCATCTCCGACGGCATCACCATGGGTACGCAAGGAATGAAGGCGTCGCTTGTGAGCCGCGAAGTGATTGCCGATAGCATCGAGTTAGTAGCTCGCGGCAATCTTTTTGACGGCCTCGTCGGCATTGGCGGCTGCGACAAAAATATGCCCGGAATTATCATGGCGCTCTGCCGACTCGATATTCCGGGGATGATGCTCTACGGGGGTTCCATCGCGCCGGGAAAGCTGAACGGCAAGGACATTACCATTCAGGATGTCTTCGAGGGCATCGGCGCGCACGCGGCGGGAAAGATTGATGACGCCGGACTCGAAGCTCTCGAAGCCAAAGCTTGTCCGGGCGCGGGCGCTTGCGGCGGACAGTTCACCGCCAACACGATGGCGATGAGCGGAGAGATTCTCGGCATCTCGCCGATTCAACTCTCCGGCGTTCCCGCAACTTCCGCGGACAAACACGCGGCGACGCGTGAGGCTGGACGAATTTTGATGGACGCGGTTCGCGCCAATCGCAGACCGTCGCAGATTATTACGCGCAAATCCATCGAGAATGCAATTGCCAGCGTAACTGCCAGCGGCGGATCGACGAATGCGGTTCTGCATTTGCTGGCCATTGCGCGCGAGATGAATATTCCGCTTACGATTGACGACTTCGACGCGATCAGCAAGCGCACACCTTATATCTGCTCACTCACTCCCGCGGGTAAGTTTGTAGCTTCGGATTATCAGGCGGCGGGCGGATCGCGACTTCTCGCCAAGCGACTCATCGATGCAAAGTTTGCCGACGGCTCTACGCTCACCATTAGCGGCAAGACGCTGGCCGAAGAGGCCGCGCTCTCCAAAGAGACTCCGGGACAGGAAGTCATCGGCACTTTCGAGAAGCCCATCAAGCCCAATGGCGGCCTGGTGATTCTCAAGGGCAATCTCGCGCCCGAAGGTTGCGTGATGAAGATAGCTGCGGCGGATCGCTATTCGCATCGCGGACCGGCGCGCGTCTTCGATTGCGAGGATGACTGCTTCGCCGCCGTGCAGACCGGCAAGATCAAGCCGAATGATGTGCTGGTGATTCGTTACGAAGGCCCGAAGGGCGGGCCGGGAATGCGCGAGATGCTGCAAGTGACGGCGGCCGTCAGCGGCAATCCCGAACTCAGCCCAACCGTTGCTCTTCTCACCGATGGGCGTTTCAGCGGCGCCACGCGCGGCTTTACTGCTGGGCACGTTGCTCCCGAAGCATTTGTCGGCGGACCTATCGCCGCAGTGCGCGAGGGCGACATCATCAGCTTCGACATCAAGAATCGCAAACTCGACGTAGAGATCAGCGACGAGGAGATGGCAAAGCGGCTGAAGGGATTCAAGCCGCCAGCGCTGCGTTGGCCGCGCGGAGTCTTTCGCAAGTATGTGGATCGAGTCACAAGCGCGTCAGAAGGCGCAACGACGTAAGTGCAGGGGGCAGGGATCAGAGATCAGTTACTGGGCGCAACCTGCTTTGAAAGGGCACGACTTCAGTCGTGCCGAAATGACGGAAAAAAAGTCGGGCTTTAGCCCCTGAGGAATTGCAACAGAGAGACCTAAGGCATTTTTGAAACACACGCTAGTCAGTTAGCCGTTAACAGAGCTAGCAACTTAAAAGGAGTTATTCATGGGAAACGACGCCAACAAGCAAGCAACGAGTATTATACCCACCCGCCTGACCGGCGCAGAGATAGTGTGGGCTACGCTGGTCGCTGAAGGCGTCACAGACGTCTTCGGCTATCCGGGCGGAGCAATTCTCCCTGTATACGACGCGCTGCGCAAGTTTCCCATTCATCACACGCTGGTGAGACACGAGCAGGGCGCGGCGCATATGGCCGACGGCTACGCGCGCGCATCGGGCAAGGTGGGCGTGGCGCTTGCCACTAGCGGACCTGGAGCTACTAACTTAGTAACTGGCATTGCCACGGCGATGCTGGACTCGATTCCGATTGTCTGCATTACCGGCAATGTTTCCAGCAAGGTTCTTGGTTCGGATGCTTTCCAGGAAGTGGATATTACCGGCATAACTTTGCCGGTAACTAAACATAACTTCCTGGTTAGTCGCACTGAAGATATTGCGCCTGCAATACGCTCTGCGTTTCAGATCGCGAAATCCGCGCGCCCCGGTCCGGTGCTGGTTGACATCACCAAAGATGCGCAACAAGCAACGGCAATCTTCGACTTTGAAGCAGCCAAGCCGCGCGCAGTTCGTCCGCATCCGATGCGCAAAGTAGAAGAGTCAGGATTAGCGCAGGCGGCGGAGTTGATTCGCAACGCCAAGCGGCCTGTGATTCTTGCCGGACATGGTGTCATTGAGTCCGGTGCCGAGGAGCAGGTACGTACGCTGGCCGAGCGCGCGCAGGTTCCCGTTGCGCTTACGCTGCTGGGTCTGGGCGCATTCCCTGCCTCGCACGCACTCAATCTGGGCATGATGGGAATGCACGGAGAGTCGTGGGTCAATCACGCGATTCAAGACGCGGACCTGCTGATCGCCTGCGGCATGAGATTCGATGATCGCGTGACGGGAAGCGTTTCGACTTACGCGATTAAAGCGAAAAAGATTCACATTGAAGTCGATCCCGCCGAGGTCAACAAAATTATCAAGGTCGATGTGGGCCTGATCGGCGATTTGCGCGAGGTGCTGGAAAGTTTGCTGCCACAGATCAGCGGGCGCGACGGCTTGGAGTGGCTCAAGAAGATCGCGACAATGAAGGGTGATTCGGCGGTGCGCGACATTAAGAACCTGCCCGACAGCGGCCACCTTTACGCAGCGCACGTGATGCACGACCTATGGCGCATGACTGGCGGCAACGCTATCGTCGTGACCGACGTGGGCCAGCATCAGATGTGGGAGGCGCAGTACTACCACCACGAGCAGCCGCGCACACTGATTACATCAGGCGGACTCGGCACCATGGGTTTCGCGCTGCCTGCGGCCATCGGCGCTAAGTTTGCTTGCCCTGAGAAAGAGGTCTGGGTGATCGCCGGCGATGGTGGCTTCCAGATGACTGCTGCGGAACTGGCGACCATTGCGCAGGAGAAGATCAAGATCAACATCGCCGTAATCAACAACGGCTATCTCGGCATGGTGCGCCAGTGGCAGGAGTTTTTCTACGAGCGCAATTACGAAGCTACGCCGATGGTATCGCCCGACTTTGTCAAACTGGCTGACGCGCACGGCATAGCAGGACTCACTGTTAGCACTCGCGCCGAAGTTGAATCTGCCGTCAAAGAAGCTCGCTCCGCGCCTGGAGCTTTTCTGATCAACTTCAAGGTCGAGAAGGAAGACTCAGTTTATCCAATGATTCCCGCCGGGAGCGCATTGCACGAGATGATACGCAGGCCGGGTGGCAAAGACCCGCTGGAAGAATCGCTGGACGATAAGTAAGACAGTGAAGAAGTGAAAGAGTGAAAAAGTGAATCGGTCACTTGGAGAGACTTATCATGCTGCACACATTTGTTGCTTACGTTGAAGACCGGCCAGGCGTGCTGACGCGCGTGGCATCGCTGTTTCGCCGCTTGAACATCAACATTCACTCGCTCACGGTGGGCCGCAGCGAGCGGGCCGGACTGTCGCGCATGACCGTGGTCTGCGAGGCCTCGGCTGAGGCCGGCCATCGCATCCAGGCCAGCCTGTATAAACTGGAGAATGTCGTCGATGTGGACGACATTGCGCAAGCGCCGTCGGTGACGCGCGAACTGGCGCTGATCAAAGTGGCCGCCACGCCGCGCACTCGTTCGCAGGTCTTCGAGCTGGTGGAGGTTTTTCGCGCGCGCGTTGTGGACCTGGCGCCGGAGTCGCTGACCATCGAGATGACGGGAGTGGAAAGCAAAATCGAAGGGTTGATCCAGGTGCTCAACGAAGGCGAGGAGCGCGTGCTGGAAATCTGCCGCAGTGGCAAGCTGACGATGCGTCGCGGACATCACACCAGCGGCGTGCTGAAGGCGATGAGCGCAGGCGAGGATGAGTCCGCGGTTGAGAGCGTAGAAGAAGGCGTGGCTGAGTTGGAATAAGTTTAGATTCCCTCAGGGGCTAAAGCCCAGTAATTTGTTAAGTTGATTTGTCGGGGTTAAAACCCCGACCTACCAGCCCGTACGCTTCAAAGCATCAGATGGTTCAAAATCGATTCGAATCAAAATTAACCAGGAAAGAAAAGGAAAAATCATGGCGAAGACTTATTACGATCACGATGCCGACTTATCCCTGATTCAGGCCAAGAAGGTAGCAATCATTGGTTATGGCTCTCAGGGTCACGCTCACGCACTCAACCTCAAGGATTCAGGAGTCCACGTAAAAGTGGGCCTGGCGGCTAACTCGAAGTCCATCGCCAAAGCGCAGAAGGCCGGGTTGGAAGTTACCACAGTTGCCGAGGCGACCAAGTGGGCTGACGTGGTGATGGTGCTGGTTCCCGATCAGACGGCGGCCAAGTTGTATGCCGAAGAGATTGGGCCGAACCTGGCGGCGGGCAAGCTGCTGATGTTCGCGCACGGCTTCAACATTCATTACAAGACTATCGTTCCGCCTGCGGGAGTTGACGTCGGCATGGCGGCGCCTAAGTCACCCGGCCATCGAGTGCGCGAGGTCTTCACCGAAGGCGGCGGCGTGCCCTGCCTCATCGCCGTGCATCAGGACGCGACGGGCAAGGCTCACGCGCTCTGCCTCAGCTACCTGAAGGGCATCGGCGGAACGCGCGCCGGAGTGCTGGAGACGACCTTCAAGGAAGAGACCGAGACCGATCTCTTCGGCGAGCAGGCGGTGCTCTGCGGCGGCGTGAGCGCGCTAATCAAAGCGGGCTATGAGACGCTGACCGAAGCCGGCTATCAGCCGGAGAGCGCCTACTTCGAGGTGCTGCATGAGCTGAAGCTGATCGTTGACTTGATCTATCGCGGCGGGCTGGCTTATATGCGCTACTCGATTTCGGACACCGCTGAATGGGGCGATTACGTCAGCGGGCCGCGCGTTATCAACGACGAGAGCCGCAAAGCGATGCGCCAGATCCTCAAGGAAATCCAGGATGGCAGCTTTGCCAAGCGCTTCCTCGCCGATCAGAACTCCGGCCGCAAGGAGTTCATGGCCTTCCGCGAAGCTGAGGCGAAGCATCCGGTCGAGATCGTCGGCAAGGAGTTGCGCGCGCAGATGCCGTTCCTCGATCCTGTCACTGTAGAGGAAGTCGCCAAGAACCGGTAAAGCGGCTATCAGCTTTCAGTTGAAAGCAGGCAATCAAAGACAGCAAGTCATCCGTCGCCTTGCTGTGATTGTTAGTTGTCAAATGAGCATTTCAGCCTATCAGCCTGTTCGTATCACCAAATGATACGGACAGGCTTTTTGCGTTGAGATCAAATTAACAAACATGATTGAGTCAAGATTCTCACAACGAAGGAGTTATGGAACGGCGAAGGTCTGGAAGGGGATTTTTATGCTGTAATTATCGGCAAGATTTTGGGGGTCAAAATAAATATAGGAGGGGGGGTAGGGGGTACCCGAAAAGGTACGGACCGGGCGCATTCCTGACAGATTGGACCGGGGGCATGGTTGA
>CAYOYX010000025.1:0-39833 GCA_964408275.1 uncultured Occallatibacter sp. | reverse complement strand
CGGCCAACGCCGTCGCCACGGTCATCTACACGCACTCGCTCGATCCCAATATCGCTGTCGTCTGGTCGGGCCTGTGCAACCTCTGCGGCGTGCTTCTTTCCTCCGGTGCCGTGGCTTACGCCATCATCACGCTGCTGCCCGTCGAGCTGATTCTTCAGGTCAGCTCCGGCGCCGGTTTCGCGATGGTCTTTGCCCTGCTGATCGCCGCCATTATCTGGAACTTGAGCACTTGGTGGTTTGGCCTTCCCGCATCGAGTTCGCACACCATGGTCGGCTCGATTATCGGCGTGGGCCTTGCGAACCAATTGATGAGTGCGCACACCGGCACGAGCGGCGTCGATTGGGAACAGGCTACGAAGGTCTTCAAGGTGCTGCTGATTTCACCGCTGGTGGGCTTTGGAGCCGCCGCTCTGCTGCTGCTACTTTCCAAGCTGTTTATCTTGACCAAGCCTGCGAAGGAATTCGCGATTCATTACGACGAAAACCATCGGAAGCTTTCCTGGGCGATTCCCACGATTCTGATTACGGGAATTCCCGGAGCATATGTCTTCAACTTTATGGCTCCTTTAATCTGCGGCATCTTCGGCGCTCCGGGAATGTTCGTATGGCAACCCATTCAGGCATTTGAATCCGCGCACTCGCCATATGGTCTGTATCTCGTGATGCTTCTGGTCGGCATCGTCTGCCTTTATCTCATCACTCTCTTCGCCCGCATCGTGATCGAGAATGCAGACGTGCTTTATTCCGCGCCGAGCGGTGCAACTCCTCCGCCCTGGCCCATCCGCGCATTGCTGATTTTTACCTGCTCCGGCGTCAGCTTTGCCCACGGCTCCAATGACGGACAGAAGGGCATGGGCCTCATCATGCTGATCCTCATCGGCACGGTTCCCACCGCATACGCACTCAACCACGCTGTCTCCGCGCATGACACGCAGGCATTCGTCGTCGCTTCCGAACAGGCGGGCAGCGTCATCGACCGTCACGTGGACAAGACAGGCGTTCTCGGCGAAGATGCCCGCGCCGAAGTCACCGACTACATCCGCACCAAGCAGATCAGGCCGGACACGATGCTTGCGCTGCGCGAGCTGGTCAATGATCTGCGCGGCGACGTGACCACCTACAAGGAGTACAAAGCGGTTCCAGCCAACCGGCAGGCCAACGTGCGCAACGATATGTACGTGGCCAGCGAAGCCATCCGCCTCTTGCAAAAGAACGACGACTCCCTGAAGAAGGCGGGCAAGCCGACGGTCTTCAGCGACGCGGATAACGCCACGCTCAAGAACTACAAGGGCAAGGTCGATCAGGCTACCAAGTTCATTCCGCCGTGGGTGAAGGTCGCCGTTGCGCTGGCGCTGGGTATGGGCACCATGGTCGGCTGGAAGCGCATCGTTGTCACTGTCGGCGAAAAGATCGGCAAGGAGCACCTGACCTACGCGCAGGGCGCTTGCGCCGAACTGGTCGCTATGTGCACCATCTCCGCCGCGGACGGCTTCGGCCTGCCGGTTTCCACGACGCACGTGCTCAGCTCAGGCGTCGCGGGAACCATGGCCGCCAACGGCAGCGGCCTGCAACTCGCCACCATTCGCAATATCGCGATGGCCTGGGTTTTGACTCTGCCTGCCGCCGCGCTGCTCTCCGGCTCGCTCTTCTGGGCCTTCCGCCAATTCACCAGCTAGACACAGTTGTTCCCCCATGGTCTGGGCGTTCGGAAGCTTAGGATGCCCATTTTTTTACGGGATTAAACCACTGTTTGTCCTCCTGAGCGAACGAAGCAAGTCGAAGGACCTGCGTCTTGCAATATTTGTCGCGAGGATGGGAAACCAAGCGCAGGCCTTGCGAAGTTATATTTCTGTTTCAAGGATATGTAGTATCGCAATCTCCGGTTAATTCCGGTCATCCAACAGAAACATTTCAGCTATGGAGCACACTATGCTGCCGAATACTGGCTGCGCGGTCTCGCACGGTTACATCTTGGTCCAACTCCGCTTTATTTAACAGCTCTTTTGCTGTTGCAATATCTTCTTCGTCAAGAGGTCTGTAAAGAATGTTCTGTAGCACGCGAAGTCCATTCATACGTACAGCCACGTTGCTGTCGCTTAAGAATTCGTCAACCCAAGAAAGTGCTTTGTAATCCGCCATGCTGCCAAGCAAGAAGACTGCACTGCAAGCGCGGTATGGATTCGCCTCGGTTTTGTAGATCTCAAGACAACGTTTCATTGCTATTTCAGAGCTTATGATCTTCAGCACCATCTCAACCGTGAAGGCGCCGGGGAGTTGCGATACAAAATGGTCAACTGCATCTCGAATGTTCTCTTCTCCAAGAATTATTTCCAAGGCTCGCCTGCCCCCGTCAGTTCCAACGGTTCGCTCATTTCCATTAAGATCGAGGCCGCCAACCTTGGCTGCAACTTCGCGCCAATCAATCGCCATATCTTGCTCCTAACACATTGATTGTCACACTTTCGGGTGGGTCATGGGCCTGTGGTCTCTGATTCAGATATTCTCACAGCACAAACATTACAATCCAGCAACTTTCCGCCGCTTCCGGTACGATGTTAAAGGTACCTTATACAGAATGAGCCTGAAAGCCAAACTGGAAGCTGTCATCTACGCCGCGGAGGAGCCGGTCACACTGGCCCAGCTCGCCGCACTCTTTGTCACCGACGCCCTCGAATGGAAGGCGCAGCAGCAGACTGCGTCCGCTGAGGACGCCCAGGCCGACGCTGCCGCAACCCTGCCATTAATCGAGGACTTCGACCAGCCGGAACCGGAGCCGGAACCAGCGGAAGCCGCTGCGACGGAATCCGCCAGCAACGGCGAGCAGCCCGCCGAAGATAACGCCGCAGCCGAAGCAGCTCCTTCCCCGGATGCCACCGCAGAACTCGAAGCCCGCCGCATCGCGCGCCTGCGCGACCGCGAAGCTCGCGCCGTGATCCGCCAACTGCTCGACGAACTCATCGACGAGTGCATCTCCGACGAGCGCGGCGTTGAGATTCGCGAGATCGCCGGCGGCTATCGCGTGGCCACCAAGCCTGAGTGCCACGACGCCGTCCGCTGCTTTGTCCGCAGCCTCAAGCCCGCGCTTAAGCTCTCGCTGCCGGCACTGGAAACCCTGGCCATCATCGCCTACAAGCAGCCCATCACCGCTCCCGAAGTTAACGAGATTCGCGGCGTTGACTCCTCCGGCGTCTTCGGCTCGCTGCTCGCGCGCAAGCTTATCTCTACAGCCGGACGCAAGCCTGTCATCGGTCGCCCCATCCTCTACAAAACTACGCGCGAATTTCTCCTTCGCTTCGGACTGAAAGATGTCTCCGAGCTGCCCTCGATGGAGGAGTTCGAGAAGTTGGCCGCCATCGAACTCGATGAGCCGGAGCCGGAAGCCGCTGAAGACACCGAGCGCAAACCAAACCCCGCCCTCGGCCCCGAATTCGACGAAGAGGCCAGCGAAGAGCTGGAAGACGCCGACGAAGATGAACTGACCGAAAACCTTGAGACCGCCGAGACGGCGGCCAGCAACGAACCCACAACCACGGCCTGAGCCGCGCCTGCCAATCGAGCAGGAAGAAATCGAGAATTCCCCATGACGACTCCCAAGAAAGCCATCAAGAAAAGCTCTAAGACTACCGCCAAGAAAAGTCCTGTTGTGAAGAAGACGGTAAAGAGCGAGAAAACTACAAAGAGCAAAAAGATCACGACTCGCAAGCCCAAAGCAAAGCCGTTGCCGGTGCCTGAAGTTCAACTCGCGCAGGAAAGAGCCGCGTCGGAAGTCGAAATCTCAGGCGGACATACTGCGGAGATACTCGAAGATGGGTCTGCTTTGTATCAGGGCACGACTTCAGTCGTGCCGAAAGCGAAAGCAGAAAAGGTCCGGGCTTTAGCCCCTGAGACAGCAGCTTCCGCCGCCGATGAAGCCGCTGCCGAAGCCGACGAAGAACTCGCTCCCCGTCCTCCCGCTAAGCTTGAGCGCTTGCAAAAAATCCTCGCCGCCGCAGGTGTATCCAGCCGACGCGGCGCCGAAGCGATGATCGAGCAGGGCCGCGTGCAGGTCAACGGAAAAGTCGTGACCGTGCTCGGCACTAAAGCTGATGCCGCCCGCGACCACATTCGCGTTGACGGCAAGCTCCTTCAGGGTGCCGAGCGCCACCGCTACTTCGTTCTCAACAAGCCACGCGGCTTCGTCACCACCGTCAAAGATCCCGAAGGCCGCCCCACGGTAATGCAGTTTTTCGAGAAGATGAAGGAGCGCCTCTATCCCATCGGCCGCCTCGATTACCTCAGCGAAGGCCTGCTCGTCGTCACCAACGACGGCGAACTCGCCAACCGCCTCACCAAAGCCTCCTCCGGCGTGGAAAAGACCTACCTCGTCAAAGTCTCCGGCCAGCCTACCGAAGCCGAACTCGACAAACTCCGCTCCGGCGTCAGCATTGCGCTGGGCGCTCCCGGCTCGCGCCAGATTCGCACCTCTCCGGCGCGCGTTCGTCAGGTTCGCCAGGGAGACAATCCCTGGTACGAAGTCGTTCTTATCGAGGGGCGCAACCGCGAACTCCGCAAGATGTTTGAGGAGATCGGCCACTTCGTCGAAAAAATCCGCCGCACCGGCTACGGCCCGCTGGTTCTCGATCAGGAGCCAGGCAGCCTGCGCGAGCTTCAGCCGGAGGAGCTGGCTGCATTGCGCCTTGCCGCCGAAGGCAAGCTCCGCACCCCCAAAGCCAAGGAGCTTCGCCGTCGCAACCTTCTCGACGCCGGCCTCCTGCCCACCGTCCTCCCCAAACCCACCGTCCATCCGCGCCCAGTCACGCGCCCTGATACTCGCCCGCCCTTCCGTCCGAAATTCGGAGCAGATAGAACAAGCCGTCCCGCCCGTCCCGCAGACTCCTTCGCAAGCGGCGAAGCCAACAAGTTTTTCCGTCCATCTCGCCCCAGCGCTGAGGGCTTCCGTCCCGCTGCTGGCCGAACATCAGCTCCTAATCCCGTGCGCAGCTTCTCCCGCTCGAATGATGAGAATCCGCGCCGGACGGGCAATGCAGCACCAAGTTTTGGCTTCAATCGTCCCGCTGGCCGCAGCTTTGACAGCAACTCCGGAAGGCCGGATTCGAGAGATTCCCGCCCTGATTCACGACAAGGCACACGTCAGGAATTCCGCCCTTCCAACACACGTCCAGCCTGGAAAAAGGACGACCGTCCCGCCCGTCCGCCCGCGCGCTTTGCTGCAGGTTCAACCGGCGATTCTCGTCCCGCTCGCCCCTTCACTCCCAAACCAGCCTGGAAAAAGCCGGAACGGCCATTCGCGGATCGATCAGGTCAAGCCAGACCAGACCGTCCCACTCGTCCAACGGGATCAGGCCGCCCAGATCGTTTTGCAAAGCCAGCCTTTCGGCGCTCCGCTCCACCGCGTCGTGAAGCGCCTGCCCGTAATGAGAGAGTCTTCGACGAAGATCGCACTCCCATCCGTCCGCCCAATCTTCACATCGAAGAGATTACCGGTCCAGCACGTTCCAGCTTTACCCGCCCCACTCCCAGCCGTCCCAGCTTTGCTCGGCCTGAACGCGGCGCTGGCGGTCTTGCGCGCCCCTTTACCACCAGCAGCGGCAAGCCACGCCCCGGCGGCGCGCGTCCCAGCAGCAAACCCGGGGCATTTACGGACAGGCCTAAGTCCACAGGCTGGAAGCCTAAATCCAGCTTCACGCCCGGCAAACCCGCCTTCAAAGGCAAGTCCGGCGGCAAGCGCCCCAGTGGCAAGCCCACAGGGAAGAAGCGCAGCTATTGAAACGCTGAATGAATTTCACGACCAAATAGGTGTTCCATCTTTTCCGCAGTTTTACCGCGGAAAGGGTGGGAATCCGCGAAGCCATCAACCAGCCTTACCGGCCCTTGGCCCCTGTCCAACGTTTACCGCAAACAGACGCCTGCGCCCGCTGATGCGAGAATAGAAAGATAGCTCTATCCCATCCTCGCGCCATGCGCGAACTCTTCAGGGGAAACTCGCCATGCGTCGTGTCGCGCTGATCTACAATCCGGCCTCTGGTCAGCACTCCAATGGCCGCCGCGCGGCTATCGACAAAGCGCTCGCCGTCCTCCGCAATGCGGGCGTTGAAGCCGAAGCGCTGGAGACCATTGCTCCAGGCAGCGCCGGCATTCTCGCTAATGAGGCCGCCAGCCGCGGTTGTGACACCATCATCGCCTGCGGTGGAGACGGCACAGTCCACGAAGTTCTACAGTCTCTCGTCGGCACTCAGATCGCTTTGGGCGTAGTGCCGCTCGGCACCGCGAACGCGTTGGCCGCCAATCTCGGCCTGCAAACCACTCCAGCCAAAGCAGTCCGCAAGCTGCTCGCCGCTCTTCCTGTGCGCATCTCAGTGGGCCAAATCACTTATCGCGATGCGGCAGGAGCAACTCGCTCGCGCTACTTCACTGTCGCCGCCGGTGTCGGCGCAGACGCCTTGTTCATCTCCCGCCTTGACCCCGCCCTCAAGCGCCGCTTCGGTTACATCATCTACGTCATCGAAGGCTTCCGTGTCTGGGCGCGGCATTCCTTTCCGCTCTTTGAGGCCGTTTTTGTCGAGCACGACGGCTCTCGCCCACGCGTTGAAGAAGTCTCCGAGCTGCTCGCCGTCCGCATCCGCAACTTCGGCGGTCTCCTCAACAACTTCATACCGGGCGCATCGCTGCACCAAGACGACCTGCGGCTGGTGGCCTTCAAAACTCGCAGCCGTCTCAGCTACTTCCGCTTCCTCATCGCAGCCATTTTTGGCCGCGTCCGCGCTTCGGAGGAGGTCGAAGTCCTCGACGCAGTCTCGGTCGAGTGCCGGCCGCGTAACGGCTCCACAAAGCGTATCCTCGCCGAGGCCGATGGCGAGTCGCTCGGCGGCTTGCCCGTACGCCTTGAGATCGTGCCCGACGCCGTCACCCTGCTGATTCCGCTCAGCGCCAAGCCCTGAGATTTGCGCGCGATCGGTTATCCCAACTGTATTCAATTGAGCAGATTCCCCATTCACAACATGAAAGACTTAGTCTATTGTTGCGATTCTGCGCAATTTGAGTAGAATGCGCATTATGCGGCAAAGCAGAGGAAATCATGCTCGGAACAATCCTGATTATGTTTTTGATCCTGGCGCTTATCGGTGTGCTGCCTACATGGCCGCACAGCAGAAGTTGGGGCTATTATCCCAGCAGCGGAATTGGAATTGTCCTCGTGATCCTGGTCGTACTTCTCCTCATGGGCCGGATCTGAGCCGCGAATTTAGCTCGATGATTGGTCAACGGCATCTGCGGCTTGTTCGCGCGTTGTCTCTCATCTTCGCGGTGCTGCTCCTATGCACTACCGCGCGTGCCTACTCTGTTCTAACTCACGAGGAGATCATAGACCTGGCGTGGAACTCCGAGATTCGACCGCTCCTGGTCGAACGCTTTCCCGGCATCACGGAAGACCAGATCAAGGAAGCTCATGCCTATGCCTATGGCGGCTCCGTAATCCAGGATATGGGATATTATCCCTTCGGCAGCAAGCTATTCAGCGAATTGACGCACTACGTTCGCACCGGAGACTTTGTTCTGGAGTTATTAAATGAAAGCCAGGATGCCGACGAATATGCTTTTGCACTGGGCGCGCTTTCACACTATGTGGCGGACATCAACGGACACCCGGCGGTCAACGCTTCCGTGGCGATCCATTACCCGAAGCTGCGCGCGAAATATGGCAACTCGGTTCGCTATGCCCAGGATAAGTCGGCGCACTTGAAGACAGAGTTCGGCTTCGATACGCTGCAGGTGGCAAAGAATCGTTATGCGCCGGAGCAATACCACAACTTTATAGGATTCGAGGTCTCAAAACCGCTGCTGGAGCGGGTTTTTCCGGTTGTATACGGCATGGACTTGAAGGATGTGCTCGCACACGAAGATATTGCAGTCGGATCCTATCGTTACTCTGTCAGCCGCCTGATTCCGCAGATGACTCAGGTGGCGCTTCAGGCGCACAAAAAGGATCTGATGCGCGAGACTCCGGACTTTGCAAAGCAAAAGTTTTTGTATCGCCTATCCCGCTCGGATTACGAGAGAGATTGGGGAAAGACTTATACAAAGCCGGGCATGGGTACGCGAATCTTATCCACGCTTTTGCGCTTTATGCCGAGGATAGGTCCATTCAAAAGTCTGGACTTCAACAATCCCACCCCAAAGACGGAAGACCTGTATATCAAGAGCATCAACACAACCACCGATCACTACCGCGCGCTGCTGGAAGATATCCGCGTTGGCAAGCTGATGCTGCCTGACTGCGATCTCGATGACGGTAAAAGGACGACGGCGGGAGAATACTCGCTTGCGGATGATACCTACGCAAGCCTGCTCATCAAGCTATCCGCGCATAACTTCGATCAAACAACAACTCAGTTGCGCGATAACATTCTTGACTTCTATGCCAGCCCTTTGCCGCCTGCCGTCTCCAGGAAAGAGCAGGCGCGACTGCAAGCAGTCCAGGCCGATCTGAGACGAATGAAAACCGCTACACTTTTGCCGGCTCGCTAGGGCAATTCCGCTTCATATTTCCTCCAGCGCATGGGTGCGGACTGCCATCCTGCGCATACGAATTCTGGTAAATTATACCGCATACTAAGACAGAATTCGTGCTACGTGTGCAATAATCATTTTCAAGGCGCTGATTCTGCGTCCGACTTCATGCCGTCTTTTATTTGGAGGTTCCATAAATGTTTCTGAAGAGGCTGTTCGTCTTGTTTTATCTGCTGATGTCATGCCTGCTATCCGCCCAGCAGATTTCAACGACCGGACGCGCAGCTAACCAGCATGATCGCCCGGTCGGCGCAAATGATAAGGCATATCTGTCTCAAATCTCAGGAACCGTCGTTGACACCTCTGGCGCGGTGATTGCCGGGGCTACAGTGCAGGTTCTCAGCGCGAACGGTGCTGTACAACGAACGGCACTGTCGAACACGAACGGAGTCTTTATTATTTCTGAACTTCCGGCAGGTAATTATCGACTCGTCGTCTCTAGTCCCGGCTTTGAAAGCAAAGAAATCCTTGTCACAATCGGGGCCAGTGGCATACCGGATCCGCTGCGCATTCCTCTAGAGGTGAGCGCCGTGAGTACCACCATCAATGTGCAGGGCCGCGAAGATGATCTTGTCGGCGTTGCTGAATCCGGCAGCCAGGGAACGGTGGGCGCAGAGGAAATTCAGGATCGTCCGATTCTTCGATCAGGAGAAGTTTTGGAGACGGTTCCCGGTCTCATCATCACGCAACACGCGGGCGGCGGCAAAGCCAACCAATATTTCCTGCGCGGCTTCAATCTCGATCACGGCACGGATATCGCAATCTTCCTCGATGATATGCCGCTGAACCTGCCGTCGCACGCGCACGGCGAGGGCTACTCGGATATGAACACCGTCATCCCGGAGTTTGTGAAGCGTGTGGATTTTGAGAAGGGTCCGTATTACGCGAATGTCGGCAACTACAGCTCGGCTGCAAATGCCCATGTGGAGTTTGTCAAGACGCTGCCTGAGAACTTCGTCAAGTTGGAAGGCGGCACATACAATTATGGTCGGGCCGTTTTTGGTGTGTCGCAAAAGCTCGGTCCGGGCAATTTGCTTTATGGCGCTGAAGAGTATTATTACGATGGCCCCTGGACGCATCCGGATGCTTATCACAAAATCAACGGCATCCTAATCTATAGCCAGGGTAACGATACCAACGGCGTGAGCATCACTGCGCACGCTTACCACGGAAAATGGAGCTCGAGCGATCAAATTCCCGATGCCGCACAAGCACTCGTTGGTTTCTTCGGCACACTGAACCCGACGGACGGCGGTCACAGCCAGCGTTATAGCTTGCAGGGAGAGGGTCATGGCCAAAGCGAAAATTCCGAATCGAAAATCTCAGCCTATCTGTTTTATTACGATCTTGATTTATTTTCTGATTTCACTTACTACTTGACGGACCCGAATCGCGGCGACCAGTTCGAACAGAAGGACAGGCGCTGGGTGGCTGGGCTTGACGCGCACCACACGGTTTTCAGCCAATGGCATGGCCGCAAGATGTCCAATACATTCGGTGTGCAGTTCCGCAACGATTGGATCAACAACGGTCTATACCAAACGGAAAATCGCGTACGTGTGGGCAAGACTGATTCCGGCACCGGCACCACATTGCCCGCGACTACGGAAGCGGATCGCTTTACGGACACGCAAACTGGCGCTTATGCGCAAAATAAAATTCAGTGGGCGGATAAATTTCGCTCGGTCTCAGCCCTGCGCGGCGACCTGGAATATTTTGACGTCACCAGTCTGGTTATTGCGGCCAATACCGGCACGGCCGGCAAGCTCCTGCCTAGCCCAAAATTAAGTTTGATCTTCGGCCCGTGGGCCAATACTGAGTTTTATCTGCAAGGCGGATTCAGTTTTCACAGCAACGACGGGCGTGGCGCAACGCAAACAGTGGAACCGGTTTCGGCGGACAATCCTTATCCTAATACGTCCGCTTTGAAAATCCCCGCCCTGGTCCCGACCAAAGGCGGGGAAATCGGTGTGCGCACCGTGGTCGTCCCGCATCTGCAAAGCACTCTTTCGCTTTGGTATCTTCACAGCGCTTCCGAACTACAGCAGGATGGCGACACCGGAGGCACGGTTGCCTCACAGCAGCCAAGCAACCGCTATGGCGTGGAATGGGCGAACTACTACACGCCGCAGGAACATTTTGTTTTTGATTTTGACCTTGCGGATTCCCGCGCCCAGTTTACTGAAATAGACCCGGAAGATGCTGCGCCGAACAGCCCGGGCGGCAAGCTGGTTCCCGAAGCGGTGAAGGTAGTGATTTCATCGGGCGCCACACTACACGATTTCAAAGGTATTTCGTCGAGCTTGCGCCTGCGCTATTTTGGCCCGCGTTCTCTGACCTCTGACGGACTTTATCAGTCCAGTCAAACGGTGTTGCTCAATAGCGAACTCAGTTATCAATTCATAAAGAAATGGCGCGTTACGGCCGAATTTTTGAATATGCTCAACCGCAAAGATGCTGACATTGATTACGCCTATCTCTACCAAATCACTCCAACATCCGCGCCGGCATTCGGACGAGTTACACACCCCACCGAACCGTTTCTGGCGCGATTCGCGTTAGGCAGAAACTTTTGACAATTGCCATTCAATGTTTATGCGGGTGCTTGTGCTCTTTCTCGGAAGGCGACGTCAGCGCGTGCTCGGGAACGGTCATCACCAGCCGTCCATGCTGCACGCCTTTAAGACCGATTAGCAGATCGGCAAACTTCTCCACTTTGGCGGACTTGCCATGCACAATTAAAACTTCCAGGCAAGAATCGTGATCGAGGTGCGCATGGCTCGTAGAGACCACCAGCTCGTGATGCTCGTGCTGCAAATCGGTCAGCTTATCTGTTACGCCGTGCGCGTGGTGGTCGTAGATCAGCGTCACCGTGCCAACAACAATCGCATCAGGAGCAGAGGTCCGCTCACTTACCAGTTGGTCGCGAATCAAATCCCGAAAAGCCTCCGAGCGGTTGGTATAGCCCCGCCGCTCAATCGAGCGATCAAACCGCTTGATCAGCTCCGAATCCAGCGCAATCCCGATCCTGCTCAAAACTCCCATCCATGCCCTCCTCCGCAACAACACGATTTTACAGGAGAATCATCCGAGCCGCGCGAATCGATGAGTCTTGCAATTACTCTATGTGCTCTTGAAAAAGTCGCCCCAAAAAAAACGAGGAAGAATCCGCCAATTACAAAGGATTCTTCCTCGCTTTGCTTTTGATTCAGTTTTTACAAGCTGAATCGATTAGTTGTTCGCGACGGCATCATTCGCCGCGGTATAGGTGCCGCTGGTGACGTACTCGTAGTCATGCCATCCGGTATTGGATGGATTAGCGCCCTTGCTGGAGATTTCCATGCGCAGCGCATCGTACGCCACGCCATCACCACCATTGACGCTTAGTTCAAGCGTGTCTTTGCTGCCCGCTGCAACCAGGTCAGAGGTTGGCCATTCGAAGACCACCCACTGGTAGGTGCCAGAGAGGCCGCTGCGCGCCGAGCAATCGCTGTTCTTGATAGCAGTCCAGGTCAACGCGTTGCCGTTCAGAGAAGCGGTCAGGTTGGTTTCCGCGCAGGCCAGACCTACAGACAGATCAACGTAGCTGCCTTGTGCCGACTGTGCCGATGTGGTTGTGAAGTAGACATACCACGGTGGAACCGGCGTGGTAACGCCGTTAGTTCCGCTCTCACCGGATAGACCCTTCACGTAAGTCGGAATGGTTTTGGTGTAGTTGCCGGTGGTGTCGTTGCCGGAGTCATACAGTCCGGGATTGAATACGCCCCACTGCGTGTAATTCCATTTCTGCAAGTTGTTCGTCGCGGCAGTCGAGCCGACGGCCGTCGCGTAGTAGACCACGGAACCATTGTTGGCTGAGAAGTCCGCCCAATAATTCCAGTTGCCATAAAACTCTCTGTCATCGCATCCCGCACAGGCCTGCGCGCCGTTGGCGGTGTTCTCGCCGTGCAGGAACTCATGCGCGGAACGATCGGGTGTGCCGATTGTCCAGATAGCTGCATCGCCACTGGGACTGAAGTTCTCTGGCGTAAAGGTGTACTTCGGGCTGGTGGTGGTGTTCGCCGTGACGGTGATGCCGTCCTGGCGCAACTCGCCCCACTGGCCCAACACATAAGTGGTCAGCCGGTAAGTTCCAGGCCATACATTGGAGATGGTTCCTGTGCCGCTTGAGTTGAGGGCCGTCCAGTACTGGTATCCATTGGCCGAGTACTGCATATTGGTGTCCGGGTCGGCCAGCACAGCCCAGGCGGTATTCGCAGAGCCGGAGCCGCCGCCAGTGATGGTGGGCGTAACCGTGCCGCGCGTGGTTCCTGTCGCAACATAGCCTGCGCCGGTCAGTATGCTGTCGTTGTTGAAGTTTGTCAATGCAGCGGAAATAGAATTCACAGCATTGGTGTACGCCGTGGCGGCTGACTCGCCCTCTGAGAACTGATATCCGATTGGACCCCAAATGCGCGTGGTGGCGCCGGTCGTCACGTAGCCGGGCGTGTCATTTTCCAGATGGTTCGAATTCAGCTCGCCCATCAGAATATTCTCGGTGAAGGTAAGATCCTGCTTGGTCGGGCCGCCCATGCCAGTTTCCATGCTGGGGAAGACGGAGCAGGCGGCGAACTGGCTGCCATAAAGGCATTGCGCCTTGTGCAGGTACTCGTAGTTCGAGTAATCGTACTTGGTATAAAACTCGCGACCCCATCCCGAGGAAGGAAGCGTGAAGCCATGCAGGTCCGTGCAGGCGTTCTGTACCGCGCGACCCGTATCGGTGGTGTCGAGGTCCGCCTCAGAGGGAAGCGTCAGCGACCAGCCGCCCAGGTTGTTCAGTCCCTCGTTGTACTGGTAGCTGTCGTAGAAGTAGACCCAGCTGATGCGGAAGAGATACTGGAGCTGGCCCATAGTGCCTTGTCCCGCTCCAGAAGCGTGGTTGGCAACGTAATAGGTCCATACCGTCGGGTCGTTGGGGAAAACAACGTAATGCAAGGTCAGTGTCATCGTGCAACTGGAGCCGGTCGGCCAACTGATCCACCAATCCAGATAGTGACCGCTGTTCAGGTGATAGTTCGCGGTGGGAGTGGAGGAGCTGCCGATTCCCTGCGACATACACGTGCCATCATTATCCATGTACAGACCCTTGGGATTGCCGTTGCCGCCGGTCTGAGTCAGATCGACAAGATTGTCGCTGGGATAAGCTGCAAGGTACATACTCCAGAGATTGCCGCCGGTCGGATCAAAGTCCATGATCAATGAGCCGTTGGTGATGTGCCAGTCCGTTGAACTGGTTTCGGTGAGCGCGAGTTGCGCGTGAGAGAGTTGCATCGCGCTGCCAAGCAGGAGGGCAGCGAAAATTTGCAAAGTAAACCGAAGACGCATAGTAATCTCCTTGGCAAAGTTTGGAATCAATTGTTGAACTGAGTGATAGAGGGCGTGTTGGTCAGATAGGTCTTCCTGCGCAGTAATATTCTCGTATTCAGACAAGAAGACTCTTGTGGCCATGAGTGACTATAGGTGGATTCCAATTCAACTGTAAAGATTACGGATTCTGCATCATTTTCGCGCAAATATACTGGGAATGGAAGCTAACTCACAGAGTAAGTTAATCAAATAATGTAGATAATCATACGGACAAATCGCAGTATGTTTATGCTATGAACTGAATTACACAAGAAGATGGCCAAGTAACAATGAGAAGAAGCGCAAGCGAATGACTTACCAATTTAGAACAAAGGAACAGCTACCTTACATCCTTCGGCGGCGCAAGATGGCTGCACTTTGGTAATTCAATGCATTGTGGACTCATCAAGAACGAATGGGCCGCTTAATTCAGGAACATTGTCCGATACAACGTATCTCGCTGCACCGGCTTGAATCCAGCATCACGAATAATTCGCCGCAGCTCTTCTTCCGTCGTGCAGTTGCTTGTGCCCGCGGCCTTGACCACATTCTCTTCCAGCATGACGGAGCCGACATCGTTGCCGCCGAAGTGCAGCCCCAGCTCCAACACCTTCAATCCCTGCGTCACCCAGCTCGCCTGCACATTCTCGATAGTTTCGAGATAAAGCCGCGAGATAGCCAGCACTTTCAGGTATTCGACGCTGGTTGCCTCTTCCCATCCGCGTCCGCCTAGCGCGGTATTTTTCGGCTGAAAGCTCCAAGGGATGAAGGCCGTGAATCCGCCGGTTTCTTCTTGCAAGCGCCGCACTACTTCAAAATGATTTACGCGCTGCTCGAAGCTCTCGCCGACACCGAACATCATTGTCGCTGTGGTTCGCATCCCCAACTGATGCGCGGTGCGATGCACACTGACCCAATCCTCGGTGTTGCATTTGATGCGCGCAATGCGCCGCCGCACATCGTCGTCGAGAATCTCCGCGCCGCCGCCGGGGATCGAATCGAGGCCAGCGTCGCGCAACCGCACAATTGTTTCGCGGAGACTCAGCTCCGAATACTTCGCAATCGCTAAAATCTCCGAGGCCGTCAAGCAATGCAGCCATATCTGCGGAAAGCGCTGCTTGATGCCGCTGAAGAGCCGCTCGAACCAGTCGATCTTGAGGTCGGGATGGATGCCGCCCTGCATCAGTACGCCGGTGCCACCCATCTCGATGGTCTCGGCGATCTTTGCGCAGATCACGTCGAAGTCGAGGATGTAGCCCTCCTCCGAGCGCGCGCCTGTCAACGGCCGATAAAATGCGCAGAAGGTGCAGTACTCGGTGCAGAAGTTGGTGTAGTTGATGTTGCGATCGATGATGTAGGTGACCACTCCCTCTGGATGCAGGCGGCGGCGCACAACGTCGGCCTCGAAGCCCAGGCCGATCAGGTCGGGCGAGCGGAAGTAGTCGAGAGCCTGTTGGCGAGTCAGCGGCATAACTCGATTCTAACAATTCCGCGCTTGCAGAGGCGAAAAGTGTGCCTCGTATGGCTTCCCTCTATAATTGTCAAGGAGCCAAAGGAGCATTCCGGCTCACTTGCTGTTCTATTGAGGATTTATGGCTGCACTGCTGGAAGCGATTACCGTCAAGCGCAAGATGTACTTCGAGTTCGAGAACACGCCGTATTACTGCATGGAGGCCGAGGTTTCCACGCCCACTGCGCGCGGCGGCCAGACACTGGTCCGGCTCAAGATGCGCAACCTGCTGACACGCGCTGTTTTTGACAAGACCTTCAAGGCCGGCGAGCGCTTCAAGGAGCCTGATCTGGAGTTGGTCGAGGCGTCGTACCTCTACTCCGACGGCGAGGGATCGCACTTCATGGATCAGGAGAGCTTTGAGACGCACACGCTCAACAGCGACATGATGGGCAACGCGCTGGAGTTGCTGGTCGAGGGCGTAATTATTCAACTGCACAAGTTCAACGGCAATCCGATTGGCTTGCTGTTGCCGGAGAAGGTCGAGTTGGAGGTTGTCTACACCGAAGGCGGCGCGCGCGGCGACACCAGCGGCAACGTCACCAAGCTCGCACGCCTGCAAACCGGACTGGAGATCAAGGCTCCGCTCTACATCGAGGTTGGCGAAAAGGTGAAGGTCTACACCGAGACGTGCGAGTTTGCGGGAAGAGCGTGAGGACAGTGAAGAAGTGAAACAGTGAAGAAGTGAAACAGTGAAGAAGTGAAGAAGAAATAATCTGCAAAAGAAAATCCGGGCTGATTTTTCCAATCTCAAATTATGGTATGGCTCTACGTGTATGTTGTTGAAAAAGTGCTTTGTTCTCGCAATTGCTTAAATTATGTGCAAGGAAATTGGCCCGAAAATAAATATAGGAGGGGGGGTAGGGGTACCCGGCAGTTCTCAGTTTTCAGTTCTCAGTTGTCAGTAAAAAAGCCCGTGAGTGTTGATTCGTGTTCATGGTTTGATTGTGCGCCGGTGGGCGGTAATTATGCGCAAAAACAGAGATCAGCGGTGGATTCCCCGGTCCCCAAAGGCGAGGGACCGGGGCCACCGTCACATATTTGTCAGACCTGATACGAGACCCGAATTTGTTGCTAGAAGATCATACTGCCCATAAATCAAAAGTGTTCAACCTGTACGGCTCCGACATCGCATCGGCCAACAGCGGGATTGGGACGCGGGAAGCCGCGCTGATCGATGGTAATCAGGTTGCCGTTTCCGTCCAGGCATCCTGCCGGATTGCCGCCACCAATGGCCGTGCTGTCGCTTTCAGGAAGCATGGTTTCGGTAGGTCCGCCATTGTGGTGCAGCGGCCCAAGATCGGGCGAGACGCCGAAGAGGTCGTGCGCTCCACCGGCGAGGCCGCAATTTGTGGAGCTCGCGACGATGTTGTAGTCGCCGGAGGCAAAGGTGCCGCTACAACTGGCAAGGATGGAGTTGCGAATCGTACCCATAGGTTGGGGAGGGAACTGGAAGGAGTCGCTGGCGTCAATGATTCCTGCATCCCACATGGTGCTGTTGCTCATTTCGACATAACCGTCGAAACCGCCTTCGTAATACACAGCGCTGATATTCGATTGGATGAAAGTACTATTGACCACGGCGATTCCATGATAGGCCTCGATAGGCGATCCGTAGAAGGTGCTGCCCGATACCGTGAACCCGCCGCCTGAGATGTCGTTCTGCATGATTGTCGAGTTGCTAATCGCCATGGAGCCTCCATCAACATAGATGCCGGTGCCGCCGGAGATCCCGGGACTCCCTTCACTACCGCACTCTGCTGTATCAATTCCGCCGGTGTTGTAGGCAATCAAGCTGTCCTTTATTGTGAGCGAGCCTGCGTTGAGGATGCCACCACCCCCCGTACACAGACCGTGACCGTTGTTATAGGTGATGTCACTGGCGTCAATTGTAAGTACGCCGTTGTTTTCGATTCCCCCACCCTGGAGACCGAAAGAGAGACCGGGGGATAGGTTATTGGTGTTGCCTGTGACCAGAGATTTTCGGAGGGTGAGAGTACCGTTGTTGAGGATGCCGCCAGCGTTGGGCTGCCCATCGGCAAAAAGGGCTTCACCATTGCGAATGGCAAGGCGCTCGAGTGCCGTGGTTACATTGGCATTGATGGTGACAACGGTGCCGCTCTGCGCGCCGTCGATGATGGTTTCTTCGCGCCCTGCTCCGCGCAGGGTAAGATTTTGGCTGATGGTCAATAACTCCGAGTAAACTCCAGCTTCGATCCTGATATGATCGCCCGGCTGAGAGCTATTGATGGCGTACTGGATGGTGAGGCAGGCAGAGTCGTGCCGCGCCCCACACCCAGGGGCATCTGCGCCTGATTTAGCAACGAAGATCGTAGCCGCGGACGCGCTGGCGGATACGAAAAGCGTGACAGCAAAGGCGGCCGCGGCGCGGCGCACCCAAGGCAATCCCAAAGTGATTGGATTTTTCATGGAACCTCGCTTTCAGAAGGGGGGCTGAAATGAAAGGTTAGGGAGTTACTACTCTGCTTCTCCGGCAATGCAAGGGTAACCCGAAAATTGACGGCTTGCAAGTTTTTTTCACATTACAATTGTGAATTTCCTGGTGCCCTACCCTTCGCAAAATCCGCGAAAGATGGGTTACCCGGCGTACTTCATCATCATTGGCCCTTCCGGGGCGAAATAATCGCCATCGCAATAGAGTTTTGCAAGATGAGCCGCAGAATGGATTTACGGTTTGCTAGCCTTGGCCGAGCGCTTTAGTTCGTTCCAGTCCTTCTCGGTTTGGTCGGCGTAGGCGGAGCCGAATTTGGCAAGCGCCTCGGCGAAGCCGTCGCCGGAGCCGATGTAGCCGTTGAGAATGAGCGGGTCGCCGGAGCGGGCGTGGCCGCGGGCCAGCAGCTCGCCGCAGACCTCGGCGTAGGCCGCAAGGCCGTCGCCGGACAAGTCCTCTAAATCAATCGAACCCTTGTGATCGTTGAGTTGGCGGACGAGATAGTCGCGCCCGCCGAAGTGCGTCCAGCCAAGAAATGGATCGGATTGCATCTGCATGGCCTTTTGTCCTTCGGCGACACGCTGGCCGTTGTGGTGAGGGGGATTGGCGTCCGCCAAGTAAGGCGCGTAACCGGAGGCCGGCTCCTCTTTAATTTGCAAGAAGAGCGGATCGGCTGCACCGTTGCCCTCGAAGTAAATGCAATAATCGCGCAGGCCGACGGAGCCTGTGCCGACGACTTTGAAGGCCACATCGACCGGGCGATAGAGCGACAAAAGATGCTGGCGCTGCGGCTCGAGCATTTGGCGATAAGGGCCGAGCGCGGCGAGAACCGGCGCGGCCTGACGGCCTGTGACGCGCGTCAGAGTGGGCTTGATCTCTTTGAAATGGCGGATTTGCAAAGCGCGTCCCTCAGGGGCTAAAGCCCGCTTCGATTTTGCAGAGCTTTTGTACGGGCTAAAGCCCGTACCCTTCACGCTGGAGCCCGTACCCTTCGGCAATAAGCCGGCACTCTTCGCTGAATTTAATTTTTTCGCGGAATCGTCCGATGAGACCGGCTCGGTCAACTGATCGAGCGTATGCTGCGGCGTGGAGCGCTCGGCCTTCATCAGCGCCTCATGCACGGGCGCAGCCAGACTGACACGATGCACCAGATAGCGGCCTACTTCGAGCAGCGGCATTTTGGCAAAGGCTCGCATCTGCGCGGCGTAACGAGCGACAAATTTTTCCACGGTCTGGCGGGCGCTGGCGTCTTTGTGGCCTGATTCGCGACCGGCCAGCACAAGCGAGGCGGCCATGCGCTTGAGATCCCACTCGAAGGGTCCGCGAATAGTTTCGTCAAAGTCGTTGATGTCGAAAACCAGTTTGCCGTCTGGCGCGGCGAAGGCGCCGAGGTTGCGCACGTGGGCGTCGCCGCAGAGTTGGGCTGCGAGGCCGGTATTGGGCAGGACGGCGAGATCGGCGGCCATGACCGGCACCGCGCCGCGGAAGTAGCCGAAGGGCGACTGGCTCATCAATTCGTACTTGAGCTTGATGAGCGCGGGGACGCGACCGTGCATGGAGCGGGCGAGCAGCTCGAGCGGGGGAGTTTGCCGCGCCTTGGGTTTCAATTCGTTGTGTTGCTGGCGGCCCACCTGCTTGCGCCGCGTCTGTCCCAGATTGCGCCGTTCCTGTGGAGTAGCCCAGTGCATGATGGGGAAGATACTACGCGAGGGTCGCGTGGTGCAAGCGGAA
This sequence comes from uncultured Occallatibacter sp., assembly GCA_964408275.1. Classification (GTDB taxonomy): domain Bacteria; phylum Acidobacteriota; class Terriglobia; order Terriglobales; family Acidobacteriaceae; genus Telmatobacter. The sequence goes on along the minus strand of CAYOYX010000025.1, from coordinate 20,190 downwards.
TGAAGCGCAGACGGCCCGCTCATCGCGATAAAGCTGCGATGAACGGGGCACACGCGACCACTGAGTAAAATGTTTTTCTTCGCGGCAACGGGCAAAGTTGTTATCCTAACTGGCAAATGAATGTTGCGGCGATTCAAACGCACGGCCTGACAAGGCGCTTCGGCGAACTGACTGCAGTTGAAGATGTCACGCTGAGCGTGGCTCCAGGGCAGTTCTTCGGTTTTTTGGGGCCGAACGGGGCGGGCAAATCGACCACCATCAAGATGCTCACGGGCTTGCTGGAGCCGTCGGCGGGCAGGATTGAAATACTTGGGCAACCCTTTGCGGCTGGGGCGCTGGACTTGAAACGACAGATCGGCGTGGTTCCGGAAGGGATGGCGCTGCTGGGCAGGCTTACCGCGCCGGAGTATCTGCGCTATGTGGGCCGGATGTACGGACTGGACCGCAAGACGACCAATCAGCGCACGGTGGAACTGCTCGACTTTATGCAACTGGCCGGCGAGAGCCGCAAGCTAGTCACGGACTTTTCGCATGGAATGCAGCGCAAGCTGGCGATGGCCGCGGCGGTGATTCACGGACCGAAGGTGCTGTTTCTTGATGAGCCTTTCGAGGGTGTGGATGCGATAGCGGCGGGGATGCTGAAGACAATGCTCCAGGGGATGCTGAACAAAGGCGCGACGATCTTTTTGACTACGCATGTGCTGGAGATTGTAGAGCGGCTGTGCAGCCACGTGGCCATCATCAGCAAAGGTCGGCTGGTGGCCAACGGATCGCTGGAGGAGCTGCATGATGGCGTGGTTTCCTCGCTGCCGGATGCGGAAAAGGAACAGCGGCTGACGCTGGAGGAGATATTTCTTTCGATTGTCGGAGCGGGGGGACGCGAGCCGGCGCAGGAGCTTTCATGGTTGGCCTAGACGCTGGTCTGCTCAGTCGCACGGCGCGGGCGCAATATGCGGCGATGGCCACGCTGCGCTGGCGAATGCTCGCGAATGGATTGCGCTCCCGTCGAGGCGCATTTGAACTGGGCGCGCGCAGCGTCAGTCTCATCTTGTTCGGCTTTGGCGGCACGATGTTCGGCATGGTTGCGGGGGCGGCCAGTTTCTATATTGCATTGGGAAATGAATGGCGGTTATTGCCGCTCGTCTTTTGGGCGTTGGGCATCATCTGGATATTCATTCCGGTGATGATGGCGTCGTTTCAGGAACAGTTCGATCTGAGCATTTTGCTGCGCTTTCCGGTGAGCTTTGGCTCGTACTATTTGCTCTATGTGGTCTTTGGGCTGGCGGATGTATCAACGATACTCGGCGCGCTCTGCTTGATGGGCATCTGGTTGGGCGTCACCATTGCGCGCCCGGAGCTGTTTGGCTGGACGGCGGCGGCGCTTGTCGTCTTCGCGGCATTCAATATTCTTCTGGTGCGAGCCATTTTTGCCTGGATCGACCGCTGGCTCTCAGAGCGCAAGACGAGGGAGATTGCCGGCGCGATTTTCATGATTTTTTTGTTGAGCCTGCAACTGCTGAATCCGGCGCTGCACCAGAAGCGTCATGTGCGGCCGGCGAAATCGATGACGCAGGAGCAGGCCAGGGAGTTGGAGAGGGAATCGCAACAATCGAGGGCCGAGTTCTTTACCCGGTATGGTCCGTGGCTGAAGGGCGCCGATATGTTGCAACAGTGGTTGCCGCCGGGACTGGCCGCGCGCGCCGTGCAGCAGGCCGAAAAAGCGCAGCCTGCGCAGGCTCTGCTCTCGCTGGGCGGGCTGGGACTGTGGCTGCTGGCCGCCGGAGGGGTGCTGGCGCGGCGGCTCCGCTCGGAGTATCGCGGCGAGGATCTGGGATCAGCGCCGAAGCGGGAAAAGGCTGCACCCAGCAGAGCGATCCAACTTGAGGCTGGCTGGCGATTGGGCGGCTCCAGCCCGATTGTCGCGCTCATCGAAAAGGAGGCGCGCAGCCTGATGCGCACTCTGCCGCTGCTCTGGGCGCTGATAGTGCCTGTGCTGATGGTGCTCGTCCTGACCAGTCTTTTTCGCGGCGGCGTTTCAGGAATGCAGCGCATCTCATTCCCGTACGCGTTGCCGCTGTACGTCACTTACGCCCTGCTGGGCTTTACGCAGTTGCTTTACAACAATCTGGGAGCCGAGGGCGCGGGGATACAACTGCTTTTTCTATCGCCAACGCCAATTCGGACGGTTTTTCTTGCCAAGAATCTTCTTCACTCCCTTCTCTTTCTGCTGGACGCGCTGCTGGCGGGCATTCTGGCCAGCCTGCGCCTGGGATGGCCGAGCGGCGTGATGCTGGCAGCCACTGCCGCATGGGTTCTCTTTGCCCTGCCGTGCAGTCTGGCTGCGGGCAATATCCTCTCGCTCAGAGTGCCTTTCCGCATCAATCCAGGGCGGATTGCGCGTCAGCGCGGCTCACAAGCTAACGTACTCTCCAGTATGCTGGCGCAGTTGGTGATGATTATCGTGGGTGTGCTGGTCTTCGTTCTCTGCTGGGCTTGGGGTGACCTGTGGCTGGCAGTTCCGCTCTTTCTGATGCTGGCCGTGGTGGCAGTTTACGGCTGGGCGCGCGTGCTCAACAATGTGGACGCAATCGCCAACCGGCAACGCGACGCGCTGTTAGCCACGCTGATGAAGGACAGTGGTCAGTGAACAGTGGAAGATATGCGTCTTCTCAAAGCAAAATCACCGGCTGTTCACTGTCCACGTCGTCAAAACGGTATATCGTCGTCGGATATTTCCGCCTGCTGGGCGTAGTCTTCCGCAGCTGCGGGCGGGCGCTGGTCGAAGCTGGCCGTCGAGCCACCTGAGCCGGCAGGTTTGCTGTAACCTCCCGCGCCTTCTTCTCGACCAGAGAGCAGCGACAGTTCGCTTACGATAACTTCTGTCCGGTAGACCTTTTTCTTGGTATCTTTGTCTTCCCAGTTGCGCGTGTTCAAGCGGCCTTCGATGAACAGCTTGCTGCCTTTCTTTACGTAATCGCGCACGATCTCGGCCAACTTGCCATAAGCAATTACGTTGTGCCACTCGGTTCTGTCAGTCCAGTTTCCAGTCGGATCTTTCTGCCGTTCGCTGGTCGCCAGACCGAAACTGGCCACCATGGTGCCGTTGGGGGTGGAACGAATCTCAGGATCCTTGCCGATATTACCTAACAGGAAGACTTTGTTAACACTCTTAGCCATGTTGTACTCTCCTGCTGCCGTTTGCCAAAACTTCAAGTCAATTGCCAAAACTATTTGTCTACGCGAAATTTTTGAGAGTTTCGCGATTTCTGGCATAAATTGGCGAACGGCACTCCTTTCGTATCAATTTTCATTCGTTTCTCGGTACCGGCCACAAGTCGGTTGCCAAATTGGCGGTGGTAGCCGACTACGGGTTTCGCTTCCTTCTTAAAGCGACCATATATATCCACAGTATATCCTCCCAGGTTCCGGATTGTTCGCTCAACGGAACTCTAATCTGTTGCAGAATTGCATCTCGATCAATCTGATTGATGGCCACGCCTAAAGACTCTGCGGCTCCGTGTATTGAGCCATTCGTCAAGACGTGCTCTAGGAGACCTCCCATTTATGAGATGTATGCTCCTGTTTCGCCTCGCCCGGGCGGTACAAACAACGCAATCGAATCGAACGACGCTCCAGTAAACTCAAGTAATTTAGGCGATTCGCTACACGCTACGAAAAGACGAAGAAATGCTTCAAATGTTAATTAGGACTTTACGAGGTTGAGCTTCGCCAAAACTCCATCAAGGCGACAAAGCGGCTTGATTTTGTGTGAATATACTACTTTGGAAGACGAGCTCGATTGAAGAGAGGGAGTGTACGGGGATATATTCAGATGCATTCGCACTTTCAACCTTTCAGAGTCACTGCACGTTCGCTGAGCGCCTTGGGGACACATTCCATGCACATAGTAGTCCGGAGCAGGCAGCGGCGCGATACAGGCCGGGAAAACGACAGCCGTTCCGTCTACTGATTTTCTAAAAGCTACCCCTTGATTGACTGGACGGCGGCGTGTAGTCTGATACCGATGGCGCAATATTTGGGTGACTTCTGAGATTCGGTTAGCGTAACACGGAATTCCGATTTTCACTATAGATCTGGAATCTAGGGGATGGCGAGGCGGTGCGCTCAACTAAACCTATCTATAAAATCCTGTAAGATATTTCTCAGAATATCTTTTGCGCGCCATGCGGGAATGTATGTGCTTATTGGCTTTAGGTGAACTTACAGGAACTAATTATTCGAAGTAAGGCCTTGTCGGTTCCAGAAATTATTCGATTTTGTCGTTTGTGGATTGAGTTCCAGGATGTAAGAAGGAAGAAACTATGGCTAACTCCCCCGTTATTTCAGTTGTCATGGCGACGTACAACAACGCTCAGTATATCTCGGGGGCAATACAGAGTATTAGAGATCAATCGTATAGTGACTACGAATTTATAATCGTCGATGATGGATCAACTGACGGTAGTCGCAAGATTGTTGAGGATCACGCAAGACGCGATGCACGAATCAAAGTTGTTTACCAAAAGCACTGCGGCTTGGTTTCCGCACTTAATAATGGATGTGGTTTGGCAAAAGGTGAATATATAGCTCGGTTGGACAGTGATGATCTCGCCATGCCTGGACGGTTTGAACAACAGATCACTTATATGATGGACTACGGAGTGGCTTTGCTTGGCGGGAGTATAGAGTGCATTGATTCGAGCGGGATAAAGATGTCTTTGATTAACTACCCGAGTTGGGAAACCGGCCTCAAGGAGCATCTATTTGTTAATTGCTACATCGCGCATACGACAGTGATGTTCAGGAGAGACGTGTTTATCTCTCTTGGAGGCTATAGGTCAGAATTCGAGGATGCCGAAGATTACGACTTATTCTTGCGGATGAGTGATCACCATGTAGTGGACAACCTATCATCTGTTTTATGTCAATACCGTATTCATAATGATCAAATCTCATCTCGGCGAGCATCTCAGGTGATTATTTCATCAATTGGAGCCCGCATTGCGACCTGGGCTCGCCGCTCTGGCAGTATGGAGCCGCAATGGATTGGTAAGACTGTTTCGCGTGAAGATATTGTCCGCTGTGGCATTCGCAGTGAAATAATAGATGCTTTAATTTCGAATCGGAAGCAAGGCATTGGTTCCTTGCTGGAATGGAATGGGATGTCTTGACATGGTTGATAGTTTAGTGATGGTTCAACAGGATTCTAAAAGAATTCGGTTGACAAACATGATGAGGGAATCGCCGTGATGAATTGCTACTACATAAGTCTGGGTAAACTGCTATTGAGCAAGGAGTGCAAGAGTGTTTTGGGGACGGTGTGCGTTGGTTTTAACAATGAGTCTACAACTGCTAATAGTAATTACTAAAAGGGGGAGATGTGATGGAACAATCAGTTTCAGGACTGACAGAATCAAAAGTCAGGCAGGCGATAGAGATATCAGTAGCTGCCACTTTTACAGTGAAACCATTGATGGAATTCTTGCTTTTTTGGGCTCAACAGTTTGGGTGGTCAGTGCAGATGGATTTCTCTCCTCTCGGACAGGTTTTTCCGACATTGCTGAGGAACCAGAGCGAATCCTCCGACAGAACTCTGGAAGTGCGCTTGATTTTATTACGAATGGGGGACTGGGCCAAAGGCTCGGCAAGTCTGGAACAAACAGTCGGCGAGTTTGTTCAAGTTCTTCGCAACACAGTCGAACGCACTTCGATAGAGCATATTGTATGCATTTGTCCTGACAATCTATCTTTGATCAATAATCCGTCATTAATCGAACTCCTCAAATATGTAGAGGAAATGTTAGCTGACGGTCTAAGCTCGCTCCCAAATACAACTTTGTTATGGGGAACAAAAGCATCCGAGAGTTATGCAGTCAAGAGTATTCATGACGATACTTCGGATAGACTTGGAGATGTTCCTTATACCGATGAATATTATGCCGCGATTGCTACGACTGTATTTCGTAAAATTGCCGCTCTTTGCCGAGTACCTTTGAAGGCAATAGTATGCGATTGCGACAACACGCTCTGGAAGGGCATTGTCGCGGAAGATGGAATTGGCCGTTTATTTATTACGGCAACAAATCGCAAATTACACAAGATTCTCGCGGAACAGAAGCGACAAGGTGTTATGCTCTGTCTTTGCAGTAAGAATGAGATGGTCGACGTGGCTAAGGTTTTCGAATGTCGCTCTGATATTGAAATTAAGTGGAACGACTTTATTGCAAAAAGAATTAATTGGTCGTCAAAGTCAGATAATATAAGATCGCTTGCGGCTGAACTTAATATAGGCCTCGATAGCTTCGTTTTTATCGATGATGACCCAATCGAATGCGCCGAAGTCCGTTCCAATTGCCCAGAAGTCTCGACGTTGCAGATGCATTTATCCTCGGACACTGACTCTTTTATCGATCACTTTTGGATGTTTGATGCTACGGGCGCTACTTCAGAAGCTATGCAGCGCACTCAGTTGTATGTCGAGGATCGGAAACGCAAGAATAGCATTAGTGCGTCGCCTAGTTTAGGTGACTATATCGACGGACTTCAACTTAAGATTGAGGCCTCTATTCTTGGCCCCCAGGAGATACCGAGAGTCGTAGAACTTATGTATCGAACAAACCAATTCAACACTACTGGACTAAAAATGTCACAAAGTGATTTACGTTTGCTTCTTGAATCCGGTACATTGGAGGGCCGCACGTATAAAGTTATGGATAAGTATGGAGATTATGGCTTGGTAGGAGTAGTGCTTTTTTGTGAAGCAGTCGCGGAATTAAATGTTAAAGCAATGTTATTGAGCTGCCGTTCCCTCGGAAGGGGGGTAGAGCATAGGATGGCCGCTGATTGCGGACTTATCGCGATTAATAAGAAATTGCAGAAGTTAGTGTTTCAGTATTGTCCTTCAAACAGGAACCAGCCAGCACGGATCTTTCTTGATAATGCAATTGGGAACGCGGAGATTACTTCCGAGGGCGCAGAATACCGCATTCCCGCCGAGTCCGCGGCGGCAATTAAACCCAATTTAGATGACTCAGTCCAAAAACATGAACTTCATGGAAGCGAACTGCGGGGGAACTCCGGTGTGTACACTGATGCGACTGGTGAAGTAGCACAATCAGCTTTATTCATGCGTATCGCAGAGCATTTCCAAACCGGACGGTCCGTGGTCAACGCGGCAAGAGGGATTGTTTCTGAACTAGCTTCGCCGGTAATGACTCAGACGCTGGCGACGCCGATGGAGCAGACAGTCGCTAAAATCTGGAGCGAACTACTTGGCTTTAGCATAGCGGACGGTAACGCCGACTTTTTCGATTTAGGAGGAGATTCACTGAAAGCTATTCGGGTTCTGTCCCGTGTTCAAAAGGAGTTTGAGGTAGCGTTGCCGCTAACATTCTTATTCGAAGGAAGAATGACAATCGCAACGCTATGTTCCGCTATAAAGGTGGCTTTGGAGATGAAGAATTAATGACATCCTGGACACTCGGCTCTGCAACCGATTCATCAATTGGAGCATTTAGCAATGACGCAATCTTTCAATATTAGTAAGAACTTAATGCAGTCTATTGAGTCAGTCGAACGCGTGAATCGCTTGCAGTTATCGTATGCGCAGCAGCGGCTATCGTTGCTAGTCACTCCTCGAACTGAGAAAAATGGTTTCAGGCGCTATCAGCGGTAAAGTCCATAACAGGCTCTAGCAACAGCATATTGCGAACATTCCAATTCTAGCTGTTTATAGCACGCTATTCATCATTTATTCATGATGCTTTGTGCCTTTTATTCACATTCCACGCGAAGGTTTCACTTAATCTTCACGCTGCGGTTACATATATAGCAAAAAGAAACAGCGAAAATTAATTCTCACCTGCAACGAACTTAGGAGGTCTGTCGATGAAGAGCATTGTTGGCGGTATTTATGCGATATTAATATTCTCTTCTGTGCTGTTGCCTGCGCAGGATATTACCGGGACATGGCAGGGAACGCTGCATACACCGAATGTACTTCGCCTTGTATTGAAAGTCTCCACGACAGAGCGCGGCGGCTTAAAAGCAAACCTGTTTTACGATAGCGACCATAGTGGAACGGCAGAGCTGGTTAGTACGGTTTCGCTGCAAGGAACAACCTTCAAATTCTCATACATGAAATACCTCGAGAGCTATGAAGGAAAACTCAGTGCCGACGGCAAATCGATCGCCGGAACGTGGACACAGGGAATGAGCCAGACTCCATTGGTCTTTGAACGTGCAACTCAGGAGACGGAGTGGACGATTCCGGGTCCTCCTTCGCCAGTCAAGATGATGGCGCCTGATTTCCGGCCTGTCTACGAAGTCGCTTCCATCAGGCCCAGCAGACCGGGCACTCCGAGACACTCTGGGTCTGCGTCAAGACAGCTTAACGAGACCGGTAATAACACCTTGTGGATGATCCTATGGGCCAAAGAACTTATGACACGCCAGGTGATAGGAGTGCCAGAGTGGTTGAATTCTGAGCGTTATGACATTACAGCCAAGATGAACGGCGAAGGCCAACCCAGCGACGTGCAGATGAAAGAAGCTATCTCACAGCTTCTCGCCGACCGTTACAAATTCAAATTTCACATGGAAAAGAGGGTGATGCTGAGCTACGAACTTATCGTGGCCAATGGCGGCCCGAAGCTCACGAAGAGTGAGTCCACCAACGATGTGCATAGCAATTCAGGGATGCCTGGGGCGTACGCTTTTTTTAACACCGACATGAAGAGTATGTGCCGCGGTATAGGCAGGAATGTGCTGGACAGGCCGGTCGTGGACCACACCGGGTTGACTGGCAGGTACGACTTCAGCATGAAGTGGACCCCAGACGAGTTCGAACTTGCACTGCGTGGCGTTAGCGCGCCTCCGGCGACCGAGGGCGATGCGCCTCCGGGATTCTTCACCGCGCTACAACAGCAGTTGGGCCTTAAGCTGCGAGAAGGAAAATTCCCAGTGGATGTATTGGTGATCGATCACATCGAGAAGCCGTCGGAGAATTAGCAGCGATGGATTGACTATGGCTTCAGGCCACACAACAGCATTTCAGGAGAATGCTTATGAAAAGAGCTATGCAGTTTCTGATCGCTCTGGTACTGTTTTCTGCCTCCGTTCTCGCTGCCCAGGATTTGTCGGGAACCTGGCAGGGGACCATACAGACTGATAAGGAACTACGAATTGTTTTGAAGATATCCAAGGCGGAGAACGGCACTTTGAAGGCTGTTTTTGACAGCATCGACGGGAGTGGACTGATTCGTCCGGTCAACCCGATTACTCTGCAAGGGACCACTCTCAACTTCGCTATCCTCGGGATCGGCGGAAGCTATGAGGGGAAACTATCAGCCGACGGTAATTCCATCACTGGAAGCTGGACACAGGGCAATACGTGGCCGCTGAAGTTCACGCGCGCTACTACCGAGACCGCGTGGGAGATCCCGGAGCCTCCTTCCATATTGCCGCCGATGGCCGATGATGCGGTCTTCGATGTCTCCACCATCAAGCCAACCAAGCCCGGAACGGTTGGCCGTCTGGCCACGATGAGAGGCCACGAACTTATTACGAGGAACAGGTCGCTGATCTTTCTTATGGAATGGGCTTTTACTGTGCAAGCTCATCAGATTATCGGCGTGCCTGCCTGGGCGGAGACGGAGAACTACGACGTGGATGCCAAGACGGAAGCGCCAGGCCAAGCCAGCGATCATCAGATGAAGATGATGATTCGCAAGCTGCTCGAAGAGCGCTTCAAGCTCAAATACCACTGGGACAAAAAGGAACTCCCTGTTTACGAGCTTGTCGTCGGCAAAGATGGACCAAAGCTCACGAAGAGCGTAACCATCGGCGATCTGCACAGCGGCGGGGGAAGTGGGAACCACCGCACCTTTAGCAACTATGCAATGCAGAACTTATGCGACGTATTGGGAAGATATTATCTGGCCAAGCCAATGGTCGATAAGACCGGACTCAAGGATAGGTACGATTTCAGCCTGGACTGGACGCCCGATGAGTTTCAATACAGCGTCATGGGGGTACCGGTGCCGCCACCGTCGGAAAGTGCCGACGCTCCGCCGAATCTTTTCACCGCATTGCAGCAGCAGTTGGGCCTTAAGCTGCGAGAAGGAAAATTCCCAGTGGATGTATTGGTGATCGATCACATCGAGAAGCCGTCGGAGAACTAATCGCGCTGCGGTTGCGTATGCACTTTAGAAGACAATCATGGACACCTGGACATAAGACCCGATTCATGGAGGTTGATTGTTTAACGCCGGATTTGGGTGCGAAAAACGTATTGACACAACAATACAGATTGTATTATTGTATTGATACATTAAGGAAAGGCTTCTGCTGAAATGTTTCGCATTCGGCCCGAATCCGGGGAACCACTCTACGTGCAACTGATCCGCCAGATCAAGCACGCAGTCACGGCGGGGACGCTGCCTATGGGCACACAGATGCCGACAGTTCGCCAACTAGCGGCCGATCTGGTGATCAACCCCAACACGGTGGCGCGCGCTTATACCGACCTTTGTCAAGAGGGAGTGTTGGAGTGCGCGCAGGGCCGGGGTACGTTCGTTAAGCTGGCGCCCTCGATTCTAATTGAGTCCGAAAAAGCCCGGAGGCTACAGTCTTTGCTCGATCAGTTGATTACCGAGGCCAGGCTGCTGGCCATAAGCGATAAACAGTTGCTGGAGCAGCTAAAGGATTCTTTGCGTCGGTACTCCCAGCAAAGCGCAACAAAGACGGAGAAATAACAATGGAAGGTCCAATGGTCGAAGTGAAGGATCTCAGCAAACAGTACGGGGCCAGTCCGGCTGTCAACCGTCTCAGCCTACAAGTGCCAGCGGGATCGCTGTTTGGTCTGTTGGGACCGAATGGCGCGGGCAAAAGCACAACACTCAAAATGCTCATGGGAATTTGCCGGCCAACCTCGGGCCACGCCAACGTGCTGGGGATGGACGCACAAACCGAATCGCTGAAGATACGCCGGCGCGTGGGGTTTATTCCCGAAGATAAAAGTCTTTACTCCGATATGATCGTGCGCGATTTTCTGAAAGTGTATGGCAGCTTCTACCCTGATTGGAGCGCGACGAAGGCAAGCGAACTGCTCGATCACTGGCAGATCAGAGCCGGACAACGGATTCGTACGCTTTCGAAGGGCACACGCGCCAAGCTGATGCTGATTGCTGTTTTGTCGCGCAATCCGGAACTGTTGCTGGCTGACGAACCGACCGATGGCATGGACGTGGAAACTGTCGAGGAGATTCTGTCTTTGCTGTTGCGCTGGATCAGCAACGGCGACCGCAGCGTAATTCTGTGCACGCACCGGCTGGATGAGGTGGAACGAGTTTGCGACCGCATTGCGCTTATCAACCTGGGGCAAACCGTGCTGGATGGGGATTTGGATGAAATCCGCGCCGCGTACAAACTGATCCAGGCTTCGGGAACACTTCCCATCGCGGAAATTCGCAAATGGCCGGAGGTAGCGGAAGCCACTATGGAAGGCAGCTTTGTGAGTATCCGCACGTGCAGCCATCCGGAAGATGTGATGAAGCGTCTGAGGGCGTATTCGCCTGTGCAGTTTGAAATCTTCGATATGAACCTGCGGGAGATTTATTTGTGCGCGGTAGAGCGCCAGGGAGGAAACAGCCATGATCGCATTAAAACTTTGGTATGATTCGCGGTCTCGTTTTTTTATCGGTGTTGTCGTGATGATTGTTATCGCGTTCCTGGTTTTGTGGTCGTTTTATGCAGTGAACAAATCGATGAGTCACTCAGATGCGGCCCCGAATGCAAAGATCGGCTTGCAAACGAGATCCGAACTATTGAAAGTATGGAGCAATTACGAGACGATTATCGACCTAACCTGGTACCAGGGTTTTGGCGCGACATCGATTGCAATTCTCGCCATCATCCTGGCTATGGGCGGACCGCTCGCGCAATCTCATTCCGTTCATTTGACCTTGAGCCTTCCGATTCGCCGCTATTGCTGGCCGGTGGCTCAGGCTGTGCTGACAATTGGATTGACCGTTACCATGCTGATTATATCTACGGCTGTGCTGTTGTCGGTGGGTGCGCTCATGGGCCATACGTATCCGCCCGGTCGCGCCGCGCTGAATCTCCTGCTCTGCGCCGTGCCGACTGTTGCCTGGGTTGGATTGACCTTGGCGGTGGGCAGCTATGTGCTCGATAAGGCGAGGACAGCACTGATCGTAATACCCACGAAGTTCATTTCGGTCTTTCTCTTCACTCTGCCAGTTATGCGGGCTTGGGATATAGGAAGGCTGGGCCGGCCGATCAATATGCACCCGGATTATTCATGGCGAACGTTGCTGCTGCTGATCGTTTTCGCTGTTGGCGGCGTCGTGCTGGCCGTACGCCGCTTCGAACGGCTGGATTATTAACGAAACTCGCACCGGTAACATTGTCATTGAAAGGAAAACTCATGTTGCATCGTAAGTTCGTTTTATTTCTTTTGTTGTTTACCTCCGCAGCCTTTGCGCAGACGGCTCCGGGCAATGCTGCCTTTGAAGTAGCTACCGTCAAGCCCTCCGCGCCGTTGGATATGGCGAAGATGGCCGCGGATATGAAGGCCGGCAAGATGCCCAGATTCGGGCCGCACGTTGATGCCGCGCGCGCCGAGTACAACTTTATGCCGCTCAAAGATCTGATAGCCAACGCCTACACGGTCAAGGGCTATCAGGTCACGGGACCGTCGTGGCTCGCGTCGACGCGATTCGACATTGCGGCCAAGATGCCCGAAGGCGCAACAAAGGACGATGCGCCGAAGATGTTGCAGGCGCTGCTGGCGGATCGCTTCAAGCTGACGCTTCATCGCGAGACGCAGGATCATCCGGTGTTGGCGCTGATGGTGGGCAAGGACGGGCCGAAGATGAAGGTTTCCACGCTGGTGAATCCGCCCATCGATGAGAGCGTTGAGCTCAAACCCGGAGAGATGAAGATGGATACGCCGGACGGTCCGGCGATCATAACAAGGAATTCCGATGGCTCGCAAACAATCAACATGGGAGCCAAGGGAATCACAACGACCAAAATGGATACGCAGACTCAGGCGCTGAAGATTGAGTCCAGCACTACGACCATGGCGGGCTTTACCGACACCTTGAATCAAATGATGCAGATGGGCGGAGGAGGCGGGCGTCCGGTGGTGGATAAAACGGGACTTACGGGCAACTATCAGGTGTCATTTGAGATTTCTCGCGAGGATCTGATGGCGTTTGCGCGCGAACAAGCGAAGAACTTGGGGATGAGCGCACCGAATGCCCCGCCTAGCAGTGCGCCTGCGGAAGCCTCGCCGGCTGCGGCGGCATCCGATCCAAGCGGCTCGTCCATCTATTCGTCGGTGCAAAAGCTGGGTCTGAAGCTGGAGCCAAGCAAGGCGAAGATTGAGCAGCTAATTATCGATCACGTGGAAAAAACTCCAACGGAGAATTAGCGCTCGAAATTGTGACCGGAGAAATGGTATGGAGACGCAGAGCGAAAAGCAGTGGCTGTTCGTCTAATAGGTTAACACTTCGTTGACTTATGCCATCGAGATCGCTTTGTGTCTCCAACATTGCGAGTATTCACGATAAGTGAGGATTGTTTGAGGATGAATGGACGATTTGCAAGTGGGTTGAGTTTTTTCAGAATACTTCTTATCGCTTTTGGATTTGCTGTCATCTCAGCGTCAGGCGCATTGGGTCAGGCGAACGCATCTGCGCGCGTCGCTTTACCCGAGACTTCCAACATTGCAACTCCGTTACCTTCTTTTGAAGTTGCTTCAATCAGGCTAGACAAATCCGATATCCATGCTCGTTCACATATTTATAGCTCGCCAAATAATGGACACTTCACCGCGATCAATGTACCCGTGAGGTTGCTACTGCAATTTGCATTCGGAATCCCGGAGTCCAGGATTTTCGGCGGTCCTGTCTGGCTAAGCTCCGATAAATATGATATCGAAGCGAAGGCTGATGAATCTGTCGATGGCCAGATGGATAAACTCACAAGCGATCAGGGGAAACTTGTGAAGCAGCAGATGCTCCAAGCGCTTTTCGCGGATCGTTTCCAACTGAAGGTCCACCACGAGACAAGGGTTCTTCCGGTTTATGTGCTTGTTGTTGCCAAGAACGGTCCTAAGCTGAAAGAGTCGAAGGCAAAAGGCTGTACCACCAACTCTGGGCGGGATTCTATCAGCATACAAGGCTGCGCGTCGGTCGCAACGCTCGCAGAGAAACTTGCAGAGAATCTGGGCCGAATCGTAATCGATAAAACCGGAATTGAGGGTGGATTTGATATCGATCTCAAGTGGACTCCAGACGATGGAACAGCACCCAAACTCAACGGAACTGCGGAGCCTTTGACCGACGCTTCCTGGCCGTCGATCTTTACTGCTCTCGATGAGCAGCTTGGGTTGAAACTTGAATCGAAAAAGGGGCCGGTTGACGTGATCGTGATCGATCATATCGAGCGGCCATCAGCAAATTAACAATAGCCGGAGTCGTCGGATGGCGTGGTCGCGTTCTGCAATAATCTTGCTTTTCTCTATGCTTGCGGCTCTTTGCGCATCAAGCATTGCGGCGGCCTCGGAGCATCATGGGCAGGTCTTCTTCAATGGCGTACCGGTGCCGGGCGCTACGGTAAGAGTGGCGCAAGGCGACAAGCAGTATTCGACCATTACCGACGCGCAGGGCGTCTATGAGTTTGCCGAGTTGAGCGACGGCGCTTGGTCGATTGCGATTGAGATGCGAGGCTTTACGCGACTCGATGGCGCGGTCACTGTGGGAGCAAATGCGCCGCAGGGCGAGTGGAATCTGAAGCTGCTGCCGTTGGAAAAGCTGCTGGCCGAGGCTGATTCGAGCAAGCCGGAAACTGCGGCCCAATCTGTAATCAAGCCCATCACGCCGACTACTCCGGTTAAGTCCAACGAGACAGCGACAGCAAAAGATGCGGCGGCGAAGAAAGACGAGGCGAAGCCGGCGGAGGCGAATACCGCTCCCACGCCCGAGCCTCCGGACGAGAATGCCGAAAAAGCAGCGGACGGATTTCTGATCAATGGAAGCGTAAACAATGCGGCGACCTCGCAGTATTCGCTGACGCCGGCCTTCGGCAACAAGAGATCTGGCACGAAAGGCCTGTACAACGGCGGGGTCAGCGCGATACTGGACAACTCGGTCTTCGATGCGCGGCCCTACTCTTTGGCCGGAGGGGAGCTGCCGAAGGATATTTACAGCAAGGTGACGATGGGGATCAACTTGGGCGGACCGCTAAAGATTCCGCACCTCTTCTATCACGGGCCGAACTTTTTCGTGAACTACAATTGGACGCGCAACAGCGATGTGGCGACTCAGACGGGGTTGGTACCGGGGATTACAGCGCCGCTGAATCCGCAGGCCTATTTGCTGAGTCTTTATCCGCAGCCGAATGTCACGGGAGTTATAGGCTACAACTATCAGACTGAAGTGTTGAATCAGTCGCACGCCGACGCGTTGCAATCGCGCTTGAATAAAACAATCGGTCGCCGAGATTACGTCTACGGCGGCTTTGGATTCATGAGTACGCGAGCCGGCAACGAAAACCTCTTCGGCTTTCTCGATACCACAGACACGCTGGGCATGGAAGCGAATGCGAATTGGTCACACAACTTTCGCTTTCCCGTTCGTATGCTCGCCGGCTATAAGTTCTCGCGGCAGCGGACCACGGTGCTACCCGCATTCGCGAATCGCAGCAACATTTCGTTCAACGCAGGAATTAATGGCAACGATCAGGATGCAGCGGATTGGGGACCGCCGGAGCTGGTCTTTTCGAGCGGTATTTTTTCCTTGAGCGACGGCTTGAGCGCCTTCAATCGTAACCGCATCGATGCTGTTTCTCTCAGTCTGACTACCCCGCATCGCCGCCACACTTTTACTTACGGCGGCGACTTTCGCCGACAAGAGTTCAATGAGGATTCGCAGCAGAATCCGCGCGGCGTTTTCACCTTCAACGGCGCGGCAACCGGCTCCGATATTGGAGACTTTCTCGCCGGCATTCCCGATGTCAGCACACTGGCCTGGGGCAACGCCCACAAATACTTCCGGCAATCGGTCTATGACGCAATGCTGAACGACGATTGGAGGCTGCGGCCGGAGCTGACTATCAATGCGGGTCTGCGCTGGGACTACGGCGCGCCGATCACCGAACTCTTTGACAATCTAACGAACCTGGACATTGCGCCGGATTTTTCCAGAGCCGCTCCGGTTACGGCGAGCGATCCTATGAGATCGGTGACGGACGCCAAGTATCCAAGCTCGCTGGTGCGGCCTGATCGCCGAGGATTCGAACCTCGAATTGGAATCGCGTGGCGGCCCGTGCCCGCATCGACACTGGTGGTGCGGGCCGGCTATGGCATCTACGACGATACGTCGGTCTATCTCTCCGCAGCGGAACAAATGGCGCAGCAGGCACCGCCCGCGACGATTGTCAACGTCACAAACACGAGCACGTGTGCGCAGGGTGCGACGATAGCGAATGTCTTCAAGACCTGCTCCACTTCCTCGTATCCGAGCTTTGCTATCGATCCTAATTATCGCGTGGGCTACGCGCAACTCTGGCAGTTATCGTTACAGAGTGATTTGCCAAAAGCGTTGGTGATCACGGCAACTTACAAAGGAGTGAAGGGGACGCACGGGATGCAGGAGGTTTTGCCCAATAGCTATCCCATCGGCGCAACCAATCCCTGCCCATTGTGTCCAGTGGACTTTATTTACAGAACCTCCGGCGGCAACTCGACGAGTGAAGCGGGAGAGCTTCAACTGCGGCGCAGGCTGCGCAGCGGCTTCACAGCCACGCTCGATTACGTCTATTCAAAATCCATCGACGACGACGCGCAGCTCGGCGGGCAAGGCCACACCGCAGTGGCTTCGACTACTTCAACGAGCACGAGCAGTTCAACCACATCGGCGGCGATCGCGCAGAATTGGCTCGATCCGCGTGCCGAGCGCGGACTCTCAACCTTCGATCAGCGGCAGTTGCTGAATGCGACAATTCAGTACACCTCCGGCATGGGGATCGGCGGCGGAACGCTGATGAGAGGATGGCGCGGCAGGCTGCTGAAAGAGTGGACGCTGATGAGCCAAATGTCCGCAGGCAGCGGATTGCCGGAGACTCCGGTTTTGCTGGCGGCAACGCCGGGGACGGCATTATTCACGATTCGACCGGACCCAACCGGCACATCGATTCATAGTTCCTTATTGCCCGGCCACTTTCTGAATCCGGCAGCCTACAGTGCGCCTGTCAGCGGCCAATGGGGCACGGCACGGCGCGATTCAATCACGGGGCCTGATACATTCACGTTGAATGGAGCTTTGTCGCGGACCTTCCGGCTGCGGGAGAGATGGAACATTGATTTGCGCATGAATGCAACCAACCTGCTGAACCATGCGGTCTTTACCTCGTGGAACACCACATGGAATTCGATTCCGACAGAAAACACAACCTTCGGCCTGCCCGGGGGAGTAAATCCGATGCGCATTATGCAACTGACCGGGAGGCTGAGGTTTTGACGATGCGTAGCTTGAGAGCAATTTCGAACTTTGTGTTGTTGGCCGCATCGCTGGCTGTAGCCTTGAGCGCGAGCGTGATGGATGCGCAGCAAATTGGCAGCAATGATGCGCCCGTTTCTACTGAACCGTACACGCTGAAATTGAACTCCCAGTTGGTGATTGAGACCGTTGTTGTGAAAGATAAAAAAGGCAACTTGATTCATGGCTTAACGGCCAAGGATTTTACGGTCACTGAGGACGGCGCACTCCAGGTCGTTCGCATCTGCGAACATCAGGCCCTTTCGACCGCAGCCACACCTCTTGAGGTGACGCCGCCGGACGAAGAAGCTATCCGCGTGTACAACCGGCTGGCCCACACGCAGATCGCACCGGAGAAGCCGGAGAGCCTCGCCTATCAAAATCGCCGTCTGCTTGCGCTCTACTTCGACATGAGCAATATGCCACCTGACGATCAGTTGCGCGCGCTGGCCGCGGCGGAAAAGTTCGTGCGCACACAGATGACCTCAGCGGATATGATCGCGATCATGCGTTTCAACGGCGGCGCGGTCGATGTGCTCCAGGATTTCACGGCGGATCGCAATCGGATCCTGAGCATCTTGCAGACGCTGATAGTCGGTGAAGGACAAGGCAACGAAGATAACGTGGACGATGCATCGAGCGCCGACACCGGCGCGGCCTTCGGGCAGGATGACAGCGAGTTCAACATCTTCAACACCGACCGGCAGCTCGCCGCGCTGCAAACAGCGGCCACGATGCTGGAGCATATCAGCGAGAAGAAGTCGCTGATTTACTTCGCCAGCGGCATGAGATTGAACGGTGTTGATAATCAGGCGCAGTTGCACTCGACCATCGATGCCGCGGTGCGAGCGGGTGTTTCATTCTGGTCGGTGGATGCGCGCGGACTGGTGGCGCAGGCGCCGCTGGGCGATGCAACGCAAGGCTCGCCCGGCAACGCCGGCATCTACACCGGAGCGGCGGCGCTGGCAGTGACAAGCAAATTCCAGCAGTCGCAGGACACTATGTATTCGCTGGCAACCGACACCGGAGGTAAAGCATTTTTTGACAACAACGATCTGACACGCGGCATTGTGCAGGCACAACGGGCCATCTCGGACTACTACATCGTCGGCTACTACACGACGAACACAGCACAGAATGGCCGCTTCCGGCGCGTGAAGATCACCGTGGACCCGTCTTTCGATGCGAGCCTCGATTACCGCCAGGGCTACTATGCAGGCAAAGAGTTCAAGCAGTTCACAGGCGTCGACAAGGAGCGACAGCTCGAAGATGCGCTGATGTTGGGCGATCCCATCACAGACCTCACCATCGCAATGGAGGTCGATTACTTTCAACTCAACCACGCGGAGTACTTCGTTCCCATCGTCGTGAAGATTCCCGGCCGCGAGCTTGCATTGGCAAAGCGATTCGGTGCCGAGCATACGCTGATCGACTTCGTCTGCGAGATCAAGGACGAGTACGGCGGCACCACGGTTCAAAATCTTCGCGACAGCGTCGATATCAAGCTGAGCGATGCTACGGCAGCGGAGTTGGCCAAGCGTCCCGTTGAGTACGACACCGGCTTTACGCTGCTTCCCGGAAAGTACTCGATCAAGTTTTTGGCGCGCGACAACGAGACGGGAAGAATCGGAACCTATCAAACCTCCTTTGTCATTCCAAATCTGAATAAGGAAACGAAGCGCCTTCCCATCAGCTCAGTGATATTGAGCAGTCAGCGCATCGACTTGAAGGATGCGCTCTTTAATGCGGCGAAGGGAAAACAGGAAGCGCGTGACGAGGCAAAAAATCCGCTGGTCGAAGATGGACGGAAACTGATCCCCAGCGTGACGCGGGTCTTCAGCGCCAGCCGACCGCTTTACGTATATTTGCAGGCCTACGAAGGCAGTGCAACTGATAGCTCAGCCGCTACGAAAGCCACGACTGCTTCCGGCGCGGCTGCTCCGTTGGTTGCTTTCGCGAGCTTTTATCACGACCGGAAGATGGCCTTCGAATCAGTGCCTGTCGCTGTAACGCCGCAATCAGAGAATCGCCTGGGGATGGCGGCCTTCAACTTCCATATTGACCTGAGCGGGTTTGCTCCAGGTAAATACGACTGCCAGGTCAACATACTCGATTCCGCAGGACAACGGGCGGCGTTCTGGCAAGGTTCCATTCTACTAGTTCGGTAAGATGGAACGTTTCGGGAAAGGTTGACGAAAAGTTACATCGATGCAACTGATAAACCAGATGAACTCAAGATCGTATTCGATACGCGCAAAGGGCGTTCTGGAACCGGCTAAATCCTAGCCTTCCAATCACAGGCGCAGGTAACGATCCGCTCTGTAGATTTGCGCCCAGTAGGGCTGGCGTCATTCGACATGAGTACTCTCCACAGTGTTAGCTTTGTACTCCATGCAAAAGTTGGAGCGCCGGGCGGGAATTGAACCCGCGAATACAGGTTTTGCAGACCCGCGCGTTAACCGCTTCGCCACCGGCGCATTTGAGTTTGACATTGTGAGCTACTTCTTTCCGTTGTCTTTGAAGTTCAGCGCAAAGTAGTAGGTCGTGTAAGAGTGGCTGGTTTCCACATTCGTCAGGAACTGGCCGCCGCCGAAGTAGCCAACGCCGCCGCCCAGGTTGAAGTGCT
>CAYOYX010000024.1:0-40077 GCA_964408275.1 uncultured Occallatibacter sp. | reverse complement strand
ACTTTTCTGGCGTCTTCGCAATATCCGGTCTCAAGATCGTAAACAGGTTCTAAGCGGGCATCCGCAGATTATTCGGTGGGTAGTGCTTGGCGTTGGAATTCCGCTCTTTCTTTGGTTTTGGGGAGTTTTTGACCGTCGGCAGAGGTGAGGCAAGGTCCTTCTTCCCACCAACTTACTGCCGCGCAAGCACCCTCCGCTGACTTGCAGACGCGCTAACTCGCAACCTCCTTTGCTCATAATTACCCTCCAACAGCGTACCGGCAGACGCCAAATGAGCATTTGCAACAATTCTGCCGAGTTGAATTGCATGATGGGAAAATTCAGCGATTGACGCAGACAGCATGAATGCGCTAACCTTGCGCTAAATTTTCCACGCACCAATCGAAGGAGATCGCACCATGAAAATCGTTGCGGCAGTCGTCCTTTTGTCCTGCGCGTCGGTACTGGCTTACGCGGATGGGCCGAAGTCCTGTGATGTTTTGAAGGCCGAGATCGCCAAGAAGATCGATGCCAACGGCGGGAGGAACTACACGCTGGAGATCGTGGCCAAAGACAAAGACGCGGAAGGCAAGGTGGTCGGCAGTTGCGAGAACGGCACCAAGAAGATCATGTATCAGAAGGCCGCACCCGCTCCGAAAGCGCCAGCGACAAGCAAGCCCTGATCTTCAGGAAGCCTCGGCATCACCCGTGCCTGGAAAGCACTGAGGAGTTCTTTGCCTCAGAGAACTTTTGATTAAGTCGAAGTTATGAAAGGACACGACTGGTAGGTCAGGGCTTTAGCCCCTGAGGGAAGATTTTTGCAGGTACTTCCGGCTTATTCAGAGACTCCTCAAAGTTGCGCCAGCTTTTCGGCTACGATGGCCTCGGCGGCGGCGACAACTTCTTCCAGCGTCATGCGCGTCGAATCCAGCAGAACGGCATCGGGAGCCGGCTTGAGAGGCGAATCGGCTCGGTTGCGATCGCGCTCATCGCGGGCGCGCAGATCGCGGATCACCTCTTCGGGCTGCTGGGCTGGGGCGGGTCCGAGTTGGGCAACCTGATCATAGCGGCGCAGACCCCTTACTTCGGGAGCGGCGTCGAGGAAGATTTTGATCTGGGCATGGGGAAAGACGACGGTGCCGATGTCGCGGCCCTCCATGACCACACCGCCCTCCGCGCCCATCCGCTGCTGAATGCGAACCAGCCATGCGCGAATGGCGGGCCAGACGCTCACGCGCGAGGCGGCGTCGGTGACGGTTTGATTACGAATCAGGCCCGTCACATCCTCGCCATCGAGCAGAACGCGATTATGCTCGTCGCCGGTTTCGAGGCGAATGCTGGTTTCAGCGGCAAGGGATTCAAGTCCGGGACTCTCGTCCAAAGAAACTCCCGCGCGCAAGGCTTTGAGGGCAAAGGCGCGGTACATGGCCCCTGTTTCCAGATTCAGCAGTCCGAAATGCCGCGCCAGATGGCGAGCGACCGTGCTCTTTCCCGCTCCGGCGGGGCCATCAATTGCAACGATGACCTTGCGCGTCGCGGCTATAGTGCTTGGTGAAGCTTCGTTCGCACTCATCCGCGTTTTTTCGTTCCTTGCTTTGGCCGTGCAGCAAAGCTATGCCGCTTGCCGCCGCCGGATTTTGCTGCGACTGCGAGAGCGGGCTTGCGGCTGCCGGCGCTGGACTTGGCGACGATCTTGGAGCCATTCGAATTGCGGCTCCAGGCAGGCGAGGAAGACTTCGTGGAGCGTGAGCCGGATGTGCCGTTAGCCGGACGAGTTGCTGGTCTGGCGATGCTCTTGGAGCCATGTCCGTTGCCCGATGCTGTGCTGGCACGCCGAACGGGATGATTCTTCGATGACGACTGGGCAGGCTTGCGGTCGCGGGAGTGAGCGGCTGGACGGCTGAAATGAGGACGCGAAGTTGCGGATTTCCCGCTTGCGGCCGGTTTGCGTGCGGCAGCGGCGCGAGGCGCATGAACTTCGGCAGGCTTCTTTGCAATTGCCGGAGCCGGCGAAGTTGATTTTGCGGCGGCTGGCTCCGGCAGCTCCTCATCATGCTCGTTGGAGCGCATAAAGAAAGCGGAGGCCGGCAGGGAGACGCTGGCATAAATAGCAGGAGCAACGGTGAACTCCGGCAATGTGCCGGCGACATAAAAGTGGGGCGCATGACCGAGCGGAATGGTATGGACCTGGCGCGTAGCGACCAGGCCGCGCAAGACTTCGCGCACCTTGCTGCGGGCCGTCAGTGGAGCCAGGAAAAGCTCAACATCTTCCATGCTGGCGGCGATCACTGCCTGAAGATAAATGGAGGCAAGAACCGAGATGGCCGTCACCTGCGAGGTGGAAGCGCCTTCCGCGATAGCCTTTTGGAAGCGTGTGCGGAGCAGTTGCCATTGGGGCGCATGGTTGGGGGCGGAGACCACCGGAATGATGCGAAGCTGCTGCCAAAGCTCGGTGATGGCGCGCAGAACAGCGCCTTCGGTTACTTCCCTGCCCAGGGCGCGAGTGAGTTTGGGAATCGTGGTATCGCCGGTCTCCAGCAGTTTGTAGGCCTCGATGGCCAACTGCGAAACCTGGCGCGAGCCGGTCAATTGCGGGCTGCGGCGCCAATCGCGGTCGCCGCGCAGAGCATAGACGTAGGGCAGGACCCAGCTTGCCACCACGAAATCCGGAGCCTCGCCGGGCAGGCCGAGAAGGTTCAGACGCACCGCAACGCCGTCCGCCTCTAAACGCACAAGTAATTCTTCGGCCAGAGCAGTCGCCTTGCGATCGGGGTTAGTGTCGCGCTTGCCGGTTACCGCCTCCACAAACGAAGGCGCTATCGAGGTGGAGAACTGCCGCTTGGGCAGAAAGAGACACAATCCGGTCTCCTCGATCCACGTTCGAGCGTTCTCGAGTGTGAGTGTTCCGCGTCCGTCCAGGCGCATCCGTTCGGAGCGCGCAGCTTCCAATTGTTCCGATGTCAAAGAAAAACCTCACTTCCAGGCTGGCGTCGCGGCATTTTCAGAAGTCTGCAACTTGCTTCAGAACTTGCCGCCCGCTGTGCAACCCTGTCCCCTGAGAGGAAGGCTGCCACCATCCACCTGATTCAAATCCGATGGAAGGCCCGTTGGATCTCCTTCCAAGAATACAGCAAAGCGATTGGACGTCCATGAGGACAACTGGTTGGATGGCTGGTTTTCGCCAGTTCCAATAGTAACCACTCCATTCGCACGGGGTCAAGTGGAGTGTTGACCTTGATGGCCGCATGACAGGCGATGGAGGCGGCAATACGCGATCTTAGAGCTGTAAGATCATGATTCTGCTTTTGTTCTTCTGAATTTGCGGCGGATTGTTCGATAATCTCTGTTAAAACTCGCTCCAGAGCAGTCCCTTCCAGTCCAACCGGCGCTTCTTTGACAGCAAGTGTTTGAGGACCAAATGGTTCCACCTCGAAACCATTGCGTTCCAGCTCCACGGCAATGCTGGCGAAGACCACCATCTGCGCCGGTTTTAGTTCTACGATGAGGGGCATTAGTAACCTTTGTCGCATTACTTTTTCTGCCAGACTGTCCCTTAAAATTTTCTCAAAAAGTATTCTTTCGTGCGCCACGTGCTGGTCAATTATCCACAATCCATCCTCGCCGGTGGCCAAAATGAACGATTCGCGCAACTGCCCCATCGGGCGAAGCGATGCCAGGTGGTTCAGATTGGCAGCGGCTTGTTCGGCCTCGACCAAAGCTGTTTCAACCGCAGGATTTGCACCGGCGGCATCGTCTGGTTGTGGGGAACAATCAACAGAAGTTGGCAGGCTTGCCGGCTGAATGAGCGCCGCTGCCGCTTCGCCCCAGGCTTGCCGGTCGTTTCCATTCCATTCGCCGGGGTTCAAGTTCTGAGCGGTAAAGGGCAGCTTACCGGGAAAAAGCGATGGCAGGCGCGGCGTCAGCTCAAACGCTGCGGCGTCTGCCTCGGCGGATTGAAACGCAACAGGATCGGAGTCCGGCGGCTGCAAGCGAATATCACTGCCTGGGGCGCCGGGCAAGGGCGAAGTGGAGGGGGGCATCAGTGAAGCGCTGGCGACAGGCGCGGAGTCCAGCGCGGCCAGAAAACCGGCTGCGGGTCGGGCCTTCACCAAGGCAGTCCGTAGGCTATCGCGGACAAAATCATGCACCCGGCTCTGCTGGCGAAAACGAACCTCGGTCTTGGCCGGATGAACATTCACGTCCACCTCTTCTGGCGGCATCTCCAGAAAGAGCAGCACCACCGGGAAGCTGGTGGGCGGAATCACATTGCGATAAGCCTCGGTGATGGCGTGCAGCAGCAGCCGGTCGCGGATCAACCGCTTGTTGACGAAGATATAAATCGAATTACGATTGAGTTTTTGCAATTCCGGTTTGGAAAAAAAGCCGGTCAAGTGCAGCGCGCCGGGAGCGCGTACCGGCTCATCGGGATTCTTCTTCCACGGCGGCGGCTCGGGCAATCCAGCGCGGTCGAGCGGCAGTTCAGCAGCTACGGGAAGCAGAAGAGCAAGCGTCTCTTTGCCGAAGATCTGATAGATCCTCTCGGCGGTGCGTGCAACCGGCGGCGCAGAGACGACGGTATGCGTGGCCGATAGCAGCTCGAAGTGCTTCTCCGGGTGCGCCAGAGCATAGTGCGTGACCAGCGCCGTCACATGAGCCAACTCTGTCGATTCGGCGCGGAGAAATTTGCGGCGCGCCGGAGTGTTGAAGAAGAGATCGGCGACAGCCAGCGTGGTTCCGCGCGGCAGAGCGGCGTCATCCACGCGGAGAATCTTGCCTCCGGCAATCTCAATATGCGTTCCAAAGTTTTCGCCCTCCGCGCAGGAGTCCAGCGTTACGCGAGCCACTGAAGCGATGGAGGGCAGCGCCTCGCCGCGAAAGCCCAGCGTCGCAATCGAAAGCAGATCGTCGGCTGTGCGCAGCTTCGATGTGGCGTGGCGCTCAAAGGCCAGCAGAACATCGTCGCGGTTCATGCCCTGGCCGTCGTCGGTGATGCGAATCAGTTTGCGTCCGCCCGCCTCGACCTCCACGCGGATGCGATTCGCCCCAGCGTCGAGGGCGTTCTCCAGCAGCTCCTTCACGACCGAGGCAGGCCGGTCCACCACTTCGCCGGCGGCAATCTGGTTGGCAACCTGGTCGGAGAGTACGCGGATGCGGCCCATAGGTTTAAGAGTAACTCAGCAATCTTATGTACGCTCTCCGCTATAATCGGTTGCTATGGCGGGCGGCGAGAATTTCGGTGGAAAACGAGAGTTATTGGCGCGAGGATTGCTCTGGAGCGGCGCTTCTTTCCTGCTTTCACAACTTCCCGCGCGAGATTCTCTACTGGTCTTGAACTATCATCGCATCGGCAATGCGGAGGACGACCTATTCGATCCCGGCGTCTTCTCAGCAACCGCCGATCAGTTCAACGAGCAGATTGCCTATCTGAAGCGCCACTTATCGCTAATAACTCTCGAAGAAGCATTGGCTTTTATCAGTGGCACTTACAAAGAGGAAAGCCGCCGCTGCCGCGTGTTAGTCACATTTGACGATGGCTATCTGGATAACTACGAGATTGCTTATCCCATCCTTCGTACGCATGGCGTGCAAGGAGTTTTTTTTCTTGCCACAAGCATGGTTGGCTCATGTCATGTGCCCTGGTGGGATCAGATTGCATATCTCGTGAGGACTGCTCGAAAGCGGCAATTTTCTTTGTATTATTCGGCAGAGCTGAAAGTCAATATTGATAAGAATGGATTGAGGAAGAGCTTAGATACTATTCTCAAGTTATATAAACAGCCTGATAACTCTGACTCGGCTCGATTTATTCACGAATTAGCTGAGAAGTGCGAAGGAAAAGCTCCGCCAGAAACATTGCGACGCTTTTTGGATTGGGATGAAGCGCGAGAGATGCATAGAAACGGTATGGCAATTGGCTCGCACACTCATTCGCATATTGTGCTCAGTCAATTGAGTCCTGAGCAACAATACGAAGAGCTACGGAAGTCTCGCGCAATCCTGAATGAACAACTTGGTGTAGAAGCTGATGCGCTGGCTTATCCGGTTGGACGCAAGACAAGTTTCTCAGATCAAACACAGACAATTGCGCATGAGTTAGGTTATCGCTGCGCATTCTCAAACTATGGCGAAATAAACATCAATGGAAAGACAAATCCATTCAATGTAAAGCGAATGAAAATAGTCAACCCAAGCTGGATACGCTTCCGTACTCAGACGTCAGTCTGCTGGCCGACTGGCTACTTTTGGCCGTGATCGCGGCGCATTGTATTTCTCAGGCTGACCGCGAAGATGGCAAAGCGCCGAGGCTCCCAAAACGGAGACGGCCACGCGCATAGCGACCGATAGATATAATGAAGCTCACTTTTAAGACCGTTGTCTCGCGCAATCAGGCCGGCACTGCACAATTGAGTGGCGAGAATCCGCCTCCGCCACGCCCAGCGGTAGAAGCCGTGAAGATCGGCGAGAAGCGTCTCTTCGAGAATTGGATCAAGCCGCTCCAGCATCACTTCAGGATTCGCGCTAAGGCTGTCCGAGTGAAGATAGCAATCCATGAGAGGCTCTGTTATAGCTTCAAACTTACCCAGCCTTTGTAGCCGCACCAGCATCTCCCAATCTTCGCAGGCGCGAATATCTTCCCTATAGCCTCCGTCCTGCATAAGCGCATCCCGTCTGACAAGATATGTGCATGGAATAGGATTGCGATAGCGCAGCATTTTCTTTGCCGAGATCGGGTCAACTGCAAGCAACTCGCCACGAAAACCTTTATCGTCATAGAACCGGATGCCCGTGTAAACAAGTACTGTATCTGTACGGATGCGAGCAGCCTGGAGTTCCAGCTTTTGCGGAGCCCAAGAATCGTCCGCATCTACCAGCGCGATCCACTCGCTGGAAGCATATTGAATTCCGGCATTTCTAGCAGCCGATACGCCGCCATTTTTGCGCCTGATTACTCTCGCGCCTAACTCCTCCGCCAGGTCAGCGGTATTATCGGTGGAACCGTCATCGACAACTATAACTTCAGCGGGCTTCAGCGTCTGCGCAAAGACCAAGGCGAGACAACGTGGAAGAAAACGCGCTGCATTGTAAGCTGGAATCACCACGCTGATCTTGATAACTGAGTCCTTCGTCGCCATGCCTACTCCTTTCTTTAATAGATGCTCAGTCTCGCTAACAATTATCCGAACAAGCGTTTGACAAGATGTTGTTTCACCATGACAGCCGCGACCTTGTATCTCTTCATGGGCAATACGCAAACCGGAAACGGCCATAGCGCTATACTTTTGAAAATGAATGGAAGGTCAAAGGGAGAACCCTCCTCACGCAAAGCAATGGAAGTATCATAATGCTGAAACGCGGAAATTCTTCGTCGCCATAGATATCTGGAAAGACCGGCTGTTCCGTAAAGACACTGGTTGTTACGTAATATGGCTCCGGCATTGAACATTCGCATGGCATTGGATGAGAGACTCCCCGGGGTAATCTGATAGACCGCAAGAAAGTCTGGTACTACGGCGAAGGATTTCACAGTATAACGAGCTGCAAGCCTCAGCCACATATCCCAATCTTCATCTACACGAAGCGAGGGATCAAATCCTCCCATCGCATCAAACGCATCACGGCGAAGCACTACCGTGCCGACATGAAAGGCGCAGCGGTAACGCAGCATCTTCTCTAGAACCGCGGGAGGATTGAACTGAGCATGAGCTTCCACGCCGTCACGGGAGGTATAGCATGCGGTATAAATCAATACTGCGTGTTCGTTCTCCAAAGCGCAGCGCCGCTGGCGCTCCAGTTTTTCCGGGAGAAACCAGTCGTCTGCGTCAAGAAATGCCAACCAATCGCCCGTCGAGGCCTGAACGCCTCGATTTCTTGCGGTCGGCAGGCCCATATTCTCCGATAAGCGGATAACTCGAACGGGTGAAGGAAACGATTCTGCAAACTCTGCGGTACCATCCGTCGATCCGTCATCAACAACGATAATCTCGTGCGGAGAATAGGTCTGGCTCAGACAGCTCTCGATAGCCTTGGCGATATACTGCTTCGCATTGTAAGCGGGAATGATGACGCTGAACTTCAAATCCATAATCCTCTCGAACTAAACTTTCGCCTGTGCGGAATTACCGGATTCCGGGCGGATCAGCAGTAACAGGAACTTATCCGCCTGACTCGCAATTGACTTGGGCAGCATTTTAAGAAGAATCCTGAAACGGTCGTGATCTTCTTCTTCCAGCACTCGCATTAAGTAGAAGAATCCGAAGAGAACGATCAGGCCTGCGCATCCGCCGCAGAGGATGGCCCATAAAGGGGACAATCGCACTGCAATAAAATGAGCGGTCAAAGCGGCAATCAAACTAATCAAGGAAATCTTTGCAATTTGCAACCAGGGAAGCTTTACCTTGAAGTGATGAATGGCGATCACCCACATCAGAACAACGGCCGTCGCTTGCGCAGCGCCGTTAGCGATGCAAGCGCCCACCGCTCCATGCGTAGGAATCAAGCTCCAGGCAAGGCCAATATCGACAATGCCCGCCAGCACGGTTGCGGCAATGACGTAGCCCTGCCGCTCCGAGCATTCCAGAAGACTCTGCGCGGGCGTGAGAAAGGCCTTGGACAAACAGAGCAGAGGAGCCAGAACCGCAACCATCGCAGCCCCTTCATACCGATGGCCAAAGAGAAGCAGCAACGCGGGAATCGCTAGAGCGGTGAAGATGAAGTGCAGCGGAATTGAGGTCAAGGCAAGGTAGCGAATGGCGGAAGCTGCAATGGAGGAAAGCTTGGACTTGTCGCGCCCATACTGCGCGAAGATCGTGGCGCTAACCGCCGACCCGAAACTGCTCGCGCCAAGCAGCAGCCGTTCGGCCATGCTGAAGGCCAATGAATAGTATGCTACCTGGCTAATATCAGGGCAGCGCTTTATTAGCAGGATAACTTCCGATCTATCCCAGACGATCATCGTCAAGGCCAAACTGGTAACGGCCTTCCATGCGAAGGAGATCATCCGATTGCGCAATTCCGGCGGATGTTGGTGAGTTATCTCCCACGCCAGTACGCGCCTGAAGGTCGGAACAAGCCGGACGAGAAAATCTACGGAGCGCATACATAACAGCGCCGCGCCGACGCCGACAACTCCCCAGTTGAGCACCACCGTTGCCGTGAGTGCGATGAAGTAGACAAGAATCGAAATCACCGAGGCCGACACATTCGCCGATAAATCTTCCGCAGCGACATTGGCCTGAGCTGAGATAGAGTTGACCATGCCGGGCCAGATGCTGAGTACGATCAGCGCCGATGCCAGCTTGTAATCTCCGGCTGTATCCTGGAGCGCGCGGAGTACGTAGAAGAGAAGAACGGGCGTTGCCGCCGTCGCCAAAGACACCTGAAACAACAGTGTGCGAAAGTAGATAAATCTAGCGGTTCCCCGGTTGCCTTGTCCCAGAAACTCGGCCATATATTTCCGGGTAGTTGCGGGAAGGCCTAACCCGCCCAGGCTGCTGACCATATTGGCAACATACGCGATAGAGATAATGTATCCGTTTGTCTTCGGCCCTAGATAGCGGGCGATCATGATTGGAGTAACTAACCCTACAATGAAGCCGATTCCGTTCTCGAAACCGGACCATCCGGTATTGCGGGCGATAGTCTTGGTGTTTGTCATAGGGACACCAGGAATTGTGCAAGGAGATCGCCCTGCGCCTCGGCAGTGTAGAGTTTGCGCGCCCGCCATGCAACTTCATGCAAGGCCAGAACTCGCTCGCGATCCTCAAGCTGCCTCTTCAAGTCAGGCGCCGAATCAAATTCAAATACGGCTGGATAATCTGCCAGATACTGCTTCGATCCGCGATAGCCCGCGGCGGGAATGGCAATCGGCACACCCGCTGCGACACTGGTCAACAGGCGGTCAGGGACAGTGAGTTCCAGGCGTTCGGTTCTCCGGCAGGCAGAGGTGTTGTAGGCAATCAGGCTGGCGTCATGCGCTGTCATTTCAGCGATAAGTCCTGCTTGGTCGAGCGGCTCAAAGGTGCGCCGATAGGGATGCCCATCCGCAGTCTCCCGCGAATACACATGGTATAACTCAATCTGTGTTTCCAAGATTTCCGTCATCAATGGCCGCAGATCGTCGGCGGCATGAACTGTGTGATTGGAAAGGTCGGTGCGTCCCACATAGATCAAGTTGGGCCTATCAAAGGCTGGTTGATTTTGTATAGCTTTTCCCTGATAGCTTTGCGGCCAGCAGGGTTTCAAAATCAAATCTTTCAAATGCCTGCCTGGTTTGCCTAAAACTATATTGAAAAAATACTCCCGCATCGCCGCATTTGGATACAGAATTCCATCTAGAAATGGCGCGGCGTGGCGCATCAGCCAATGCTGGCGTTTTAGCGCCGCGTTATCCAATGCCAACGGAAAGCAGAGCACCATCAGCACAATCTTGATATGGGGTCGCAGGCGTTTGATAGCGATAACATCCGCCAGAGGCCTCGTGCCCCAGTAGGCGATCAGTATGTTCGTTTCTTTATGATCGAGATGGAGGCAAGTTTTTTTCAGAAAGTTTTTGTCGCGGGTATAGGTAAGTTGATCAATGGTTCTTTGGATGCGTTGGCCGGCGGTAAGAGGCCGCCCCATCAACAAACTGATCGAATCGGGTAACCATGTCAATCCGGAAACACGATTCGCCAGCATGGCTTCGAGGCTTATCTTATGATCGATATCGGGCCCCATCAGGGTGACCGATAGATGATGAGAAGCGCTCATGAATTACTCCGGTCCACCGTTGATGGGGTTATGAAGCACAGGCAGTTTGGAGTAAAACCTCGTCAAGAGCCTGTGCGCAAGTTGGATTGATCTTCGATAGAAAACAGCGCCGCAATCTAACCCAGCCCTTGCAGCGCGGTCCGCGCATCTTTTGCAGCTTGTGAATCAGGATCCAGTGAGATGGCCTTCTTGAGATGGATCGACGCATTGCTTTTATCCATGAGTTTGCCGTAGACCATTCCCAGGTGGTATTGCATCGTCGCGCTGTTCGAATTGATTTTAATTGCGTCTTCCAAAAGATCGCGTGCGAATCCGTAAGTACCCTTGCAGTAGTAGGCCCACGCCAATGTATCCGCGGAGTTCGGTGAGTTCGGCATACCGCGCCGCGCGGTTTGCGCCAGCGTCAGAGCGACGTCCACATTCTCGCCATTCTGAAGCATCATGTAAGCGAGATTGTTAGCTGCGATTGGCTGTTCGGGCTGGATTTGAAGCGCCTTCTTGTAGTCATCCTCGGCCTTCTGCTTATTGCCGCTGGATTCCTCCAGGGTTCCGAGAATTGCATAAGTGCCGGCATTGTTCGGATGGTCCTTTGACCATAGCTCCCAAGCGCTGATCGCGTTGGCAGTTTGTCCGCGCTGAACCTGAAGCTGCGAGTAGAGCGCAATCGCCTCGCCGTCATCGGGATTCAACTGCATTGCTTTCTGAGCCGTTGCGGCAGCCTGATCGAGGTTCTTGTTCTGGATCTGAAGTTGAGCCAAAAGATCAAGGAATCCGCTGTTCTTCGGACGCTTCTCAATTTGCGTATTCAGTCGAGCCAAAGCCTGCTCCGGCTGCTTTTTTTGCAGGTCATAGCCGATCAGTCCGCGCATGGCGCGAATCGAATCCGGATCGTACTGCAACGCCTGCGCCAGAAGCGCAGCTCCTTCCGGGTATTTCTTTTGCGAGTAACGGAGTTCGCCGAGCATGAGATATGCCGCGGAGTTCTGCGGAGCGAAGCTCATTACATTTTTAATGTCGGCCTCCGCCTTGTCCGGCGCGTGATGAGATAGCTCCACTGCGGCTCTCCATAGATAGCCGCCGGGAAAACGCGGGTCGGCGGCGATCGTCTTCTCCGCCACATCGGCCAGCAAATCCATGTCGCCGCGCAGAGTCGCCATGCGCGCGAGTTCTTCCTGTGCGCCTACATCGCGGGGATTGAGCAGCGCGGCCTGACGAAAGCTCTTTTCGGCCAATTCCCGATCGCCTTTGGCCAGCGCGGCTTTGCCCAGCCAGAATTGAATGAACGCATCCTTGGGATCGTCATTGGCCGCGGTCTGAAGCGCATTGACCGCATCAGCCTGCTTGCCGTTATTCAGCAGGACAATTCCATTCAATACGGCAACCTGAGGATCCTTGCTGTTTTTCTTCATCAGCCCGTTGATCACGTTCTGCGCTGTCGCATAATCTTTGACCTGAATCAGAATCCGCACATACCCTTCCTGCACGGATATATTTTTAGGAAATTGTTTGGCAAGGCCGACAAACTCCGCCCTGGCCTTGTCGATCTGCCCGGAGTTCGCGTAGTAGTCGGCGAGCATTCTCACGCCACGCGGGTTGTCCGCGAGATCCTTTGAACTCTGACGCAGCACCTGCTCTGCCCGCGTCTGATCTCCTTGCTTCAAAACAACCTGAGCCAGGACTTCCCTCACGCCAAAATTCTTTGGATCAGCGGCAACCGCGGCCCAGCAGACCTGCTCGGCATCCTGCAAACGGTTGTTCCTGACATAGAAGGAGGTGAGCAGCAGCCGTGCGCTCGCGGATTTTGGGTCCAGCGCAATCGACTTTTTCAATTCATCTTCAACCGCGGCGCTCTGAGCGGAATCGCTCACTTCAAGCAGCGCCAATGTTTCATGAAGCGAGGCCTGGTTGGGGGCGATCTCCAAAGCGCGATGGATCTCCGCCAGCGCAATATCCTTATGACCCCGCTTTGCGGCAATGCGGGAAAGCAGCGCGTGGAGATCGGCGTTGCCGGGCTGAATGGCCATGGCAGCGGTTGCCTGCGACTGAGCGTCATCGATCTTGCCCGCGGCGAGGAGCATATCGCCGAGATCAATCCGAGCCTGCACGTTTGCCGGCTGCAAGTCTACGGTCTTCTGAAGTTCCGTGAATGCGCCGCTCAAAGCGCCCATGTGGAGATAAGCCTTTGCCAGCGCAAAATGCGCGTCAGCGAAGTTCTTGTCGATCTTCAAGGCGTTGGCAAATTGAATTGCGGCTTCCCTGTCCTTGCCCTGGGCGCTGTACTTCTGACCGCTTTCCAGATACTTATGCTTGCGCACGTTGGGATCGCGGAAACAGCCGGTCAGAAGAGAGAGCGATAGAAAGAGCATTCCGACACAGATTGCCGCGCGATGATACCGCATATTCCGCCTGCCATCGAAGCCATTACTAAATGCTTTACAATCGATTTTCACTTTCTTCCATCCTTTCAGAATGGCTGCCGCCAGAAGCCATTAACTCAACCGCATTATTTTTCCCTGCTCCCGCAATTTCTCTTAGTCAGGGATATATCTTGGCAGCATCGGCGCAAGTCGCATCGAGAAGGCTTCGGCGCGCTGCCTTGCCGCCGGCAAGTCTTCGCCTGGCTCGACCGGCGTGATGACTCGGACCAGTGCACCATCGGTCCGATTCAGCCGTATCGCATCGATAACCAAGTACACCTTCGCCATATACTCATTGGCCACGCTGCGCCCGTGTGCTTGATACCAGTAGATAACAAATTGCCGGGTGTCGTTGTTCGCGATCACGTACTCGCCCACTTGGTGCGGCCTGCCATTCGTATCGAACAGATTGAGATAACTCGACGACTCGAAGACCCAGCCGGCTCCTGGCAGACAATTTTTGGGCGAATGAATGGTCTGGCCTGTTCTCTGCGTTGGAAAATAACCAATGAATAGACCGACAGGCGGCCTCCCCGCTGCCTGAGAATAGCTGCGGGAGAGAAAGTCGCCGTCTCCGAGAACATCGCGCGTCTCCTGATCGATTTGCTGATCGCGTCCCGTCCATCCCGCGATTGCGGACGGCAACTGGGACAGCGGCTCGCTGGGGGGATTTCGATCAACACCGGGGCGCATTTCGAGCAGCAGAATTGTGCCGGCAAGCAGAAGAACCACCGTCCAAAAGCGCGGGTTTTTCATATCCGCCGCCTTTGGACCGGGATGCGCAGCATCACCCGGTGAACAAGATAAAGGCACGCAAGCGAAACCAGAAAGATGACCCAGCCGGAGAACTCATGGAAGAAGCCCATAGCCTTATCCGGATCCCAATACTGGACGCACAACCCCGTGCCGAGAATACGCACCGCGTTAGCCGCAATCGCAATGGGAATGCTGGCCAGAACGAGCAGAACGCGCCGCGTGTTGGACTTTTCCAGGAAGTATCCATAAAAGACCGCCAGCGTGAACAGGCTCATCAGAGAACGGATGCCGCTGCACGCCTCCGCCACCTCCAGCTTCATTACAGGGAGTTCAATGATGTTGCCCTCGCGCAGAACCGGAACGCCAAAGAGCGGCAGCAGGCCGCTGGCCAGCTTTGAAGCCAGAATCTGCAACGGGAAAGTGATCTGGTTGAAGACGATGGCCGGAAGCGGAATAGCCAACATAAGGACCAAGAGTACAAATCGCAATTCCTTCAAAAGCTGCCTTCCGCCAAAGCAGAGCGTCAGACCTGCCATCACGATAATCAGCGAAACCCTCGACAGGAAGAGTTCAGAGCCGTAGATTCCCAGCAGCAGAACAACCAGCCCCAGCGCTATCACGGCAACTCCACTCCAGCTAGGCCTCAGTTTGATGCTGCGGAGGGTTTCTCTCTTCTCCCAAATCAGAAATGCGGCGAAGAAGGGTACCAGGAAGCCATGAGAGAAATCGGGGATCATCCACCAATCGGTGACCAGCTTGCCTAGCACCCGGAAGTACAATGCCGTCACCAGCAGGAAGATGGTCGCCGAGGCCAGGGCAAAGCGAAGATTCATGGAGAACAAAGGGCATAGAGCCGCCGCTGGAGTCTCTTCGACTTGTGACCTGTTCTCCGTGTCAAACCCTCAACTCTATTGATTGTTACCACTTTACACCAGCAATTGGGATGCCGATCATGCCAGTGCGTACTTTGTTAAGAGACAACTGTCCCGCGTCGCAGGAAAAGCTATCTTCTGTTCAGGATAATCGATAGTATTGGATTAGCCACTGGGTGGAAGCTTCGCCGCTGTATTACGGACGTACCTCTGAAGAATCGAACCGGCGGCAACCTCATGCGGGCTGGTGCCGATCTGGTAATCAGCGAATAAACTCAAACAGATGAAAGCAGATCATCCTATTACGCCGAACGAAGTTGGAGCCTCACAATGAAATCCGGAAATATGCTCATTGCAGTCATTCTTGCTTCAGCTCTAATCTCTATTGCTCAGGAAAAGCCGCCTGCCGCGACAGCCACGCCGGCGGCTGCTGCGCCGAATGCTCAGGCCGTTACCACGCCAGCCATGCCGGATAAAACCAAATTGGCTATGACCGAAAGTTATGTCATCGGTCCGTCTGACACTGTTGGCGTCTTCGTTTGGAAGGAGCCGGAGCTTACGACGAAGGATGTCATGGTTCGCCCTGACGGCAAGATTGAACTGCCGCTGCTTGGCGATGTCAAGGCCTCCGGCAAGACGCCGCTCGAACTGGCGGACGATATTACCGCGAGTCTCAGGAAGTTCATTCAGGATCCGAACGTCACCGTCACGTTGAATCAGATGAACAGCAAGCTGGTTTACCTGATCGGTGAAGTTGGAAAGACCGGCCCGGTTGGAATGACCTCCGGCATGACCCTGCTTGAAGCCATCTCCAGAGCCGGGGGGCTTACCGACTTCGCCAACACCAAGAAGATGTATATCCTGCGCAACGATGGAGGCAAGCAGCAGAAGATTTTCGTGCAATATAAACAGGCATTGAGGGGCAACAGCTCGCTCAATCTCACGCTGAAGCCGGGAGATACGATTGTTGTTCCGTAGGACTTTGCCAATGAGGCCTTGTTGCATACTTCTAGCGATTTTCTTCACCGCCGTCGCCGCTGCACGAGCGCAGGATGCGTCCGCGACAGCCGCCTCGGCCGGACCTCTAGTCAGCGGCACGCTACGCTACGATCTGCGTTATTCGCAGACTACACAGTTTGGCAGCGGAGCAGATAACCAGCAATGGAGCTACGTCTCGGGAGATGCGAGCTACGCGAATACCAGCAAGCGCCACCCGTTCAGTTTGCAATATGGCGGCGGTTACGGCCAGGAATGGGTTGGGCCGTCTTCGGGGGGAAATGTCTTTCAGCATCTAAACCTTTCGCAAGGCATTGCCGGACGGAGATGGAATCTCACGGCAAGCGATAATGCAATCTATTCCTTTGAGACCCCAACCATTGGCTTCTCTGGTGTACCGGGAACCGGAGAGCCTGTCGGCGGCTCGGGATCGACAACTCCGCCTGACCAAACGATATTGACCCAGAATACGCGCCTCTTCAATAACATCACGACCGTCGGCTTCAAAGAGAAGCTGAATAATGCAATCACATTCAATATGGATGGCACTACGGGACAAATGCGCTATATCGACGATACCGCTCTCAATATGGACACGCTGATGGCGGAAGCCGGCGTCACGCTTCGCCTGAATGCGCGTACCTCGGTGTCAGGCCAGTATTCATTTTCCCGTTACAGCTATGGCAGCACTGACTATTCTCTACAGACACAAATGTTGCAATTCAGCTTTATTCGCCGGTGGAGCAAGAGATTCACAACAACCGCCGCCGCGGGACCGCAGTGGATCGCCAGCGCGGGAACGCCCAGCGCAGGCGCCTTGGCTGTTCCTAATTCAACAATGCTATCGTTGAGCGCGATGGCCAATTACCAACTGCGGCGCGGGACGGCCAGCGTGAGCTACTTCCGTGGAACCACAGGCGGCTCAGGATTTACGCTCGGCTCGAAGATCGAGAGCGTCAACGGAAACTTCTCGCGGGAATTGGGAAAGAATCTGACGGTCGGTTTAACCGGAGCCTATATACGCACCACGGCTCTCTCTTCTGCTGAGTTTGAATATGCTTGCACAATCGACAATCAAACCTATCTCTGCTTAGCTCCTCTCAATCTTACGCCCGTTACCGATGCGATATATGGTGGAGCGCAGGCTACGCGAAAGCTGGGCAGAAACTTCAATCTATTCGCGAATTACACGGCAATCAGCCAATCGGTCAATTATACGATTACGGTGCCGAATACGCCGATCAGTTCCAGCGTGAATATCCTCAGCGGTCTGTATCAGGTGATCGGCTTCGGCATTGGGTATTCGCCGCGCGAATTGCGCTTCAAGAAGTAACATATACAAGGAGACCTATGCTCGGCCATCGTGAATTGACAATGCGGGACTACACGGATATTTTGAAGCGGCGGTTCTGGCTGATAGCGGCCTCCACGATACTTTTTCTCTGCGCAGGTGTGGCAATTTGCTATTTTGTGCCGCCGCAGTATGTCTCTGAGACGAAGGTGCTCATCGATCCGCAGAAGGTTCCGGAAGATTATGTTAAGCCCGTTGACAGTGAGGGTTTGAATGCGCGACTGGCGTCGATCGAGGAGCAGATCAAAAGCCGCTCGCGCATTGAGCCTATCGTTGAGCGCTTCAATCTTTTCCCTGGCGGCAAGTCCGCCATGGACGACCGCGTCGATCAGACTCGGCAGGCAATTGGGATTCATATTATGCGCTCCGATCAGTCACGTGGAATGCCGGGTTTCACGATTACTTTCAAGGCGCATGACGCGCACACCGCCCAGCAGGTCTGCGGCGAGATTACATCGCAGTTCATCAGCGCAAATCTGACCGCGCGCGAGCAGTCGTCGGAAGGCACAACCGACTTTTTGAAACAGCAGTTGGTCGACGCCAAGAGAAACCTCGACGATCAGGACGCCAAACTGGCAGCTTTTGAAAGCAAGAACATTGGCAGGCTTCCCAATCAAGAACCAGCGAATGCGAACACGCTACAGGCGTTGACGGCTCAGCTTGACGTGGCCACGCAGACGGTGAGCCGCCTGCAACAGGATGAAACATTTCTCGAGGCTATGATTGCAGAGAAGGGGCCGGAAGCGGCACACGTCGATCCGGCCACGGGAGCATCGGAGGATTCGCTACAGACGCAACTCAAGGATGCGGTCAGGCAGGAAAAGCAATTTGAGGCTGTCTACACGTCAGATCATCCAGACGTAGTTGCGATGAAGCGCAGGGTCGCAAATCTGCGGACAGAAATTGCGCACGACGCGGCCGAACCGGCAAAGTCGTCGACCGAAGTCAACTCATCTGACTCACCGCAGCTCCAACAGCTCAAGTCCCAGCTTCGCGCGGGCAAGCAGTCCCTGGCCGCTGCCAAGCAGAATCAGGCAAGAATCGAGCAGCAGGTTCGCGCTTACGAGGCCAAGATTGAGTCAAGCCCGATGGTCGAGGAAGAGTACAAGCAAGTTACTCGCGACCATGAGACGGCCCTGCAATTTTACAATACTCTGCTGACCAAGATGAATGAGTCATCGATGGCAACCGCGCTTGAGCACCGCCAGCAGGGAGAACAGTTTCGTGTGATGGATGCGCCGAACCTTCCCGACGAGCCGACCTTTCCCAACCGGCGCGTTTTCGCCGGCGGCGGCCTTGCGTTCGGTCTGGCGCTGGGTCTGCTTTTTGCCGCTCTGCTTGAGTATCGCGATACTTCTCTACGCAATGAGAGCGATATCTGGGCCTTTACAAAACTGCCGACGCTTGCGGTTGTATCCTACATCAACGAACTGGATCAATCTCGCGTATTACGAGTGCGCGGCAAGCTTTTTTCTCGAAAGGCAAAAGCTTCTGAAAGTGTGCGTGGATAATCATGTACAAAACCTACTTTGGTCTTCACACCCTTCCCTTCGGATCCAGTCCTGATCCGCGGTTCCTTTTTCTTAGGCCGCAGATACAGGAGGCTCTTGCATGTTTGCAATACGGGATTGCGTCGCGCAAGGGATTTGTGGTGATGACGGGAGAAGTAGGAACAGGAAAGACAACCTTGCTTAGGACTGTACTCGGCACCTTTGCAAAGGGGCGCATTGCGACGGCCTTCGTCTTCAATCCTCGCCTGGACGTGCTCGACTTTTTTGAATTTGTACTTACAGACTTCGGCATACCTCCCAGGACTCGAACAAAGTCCGGTATGCTTTTGCAACTCAATAGCTGGCTCATTGAACGCTATCGCGCACATCAGTTGTGTGTCATCGTGGTCGATGACGCACAGAATCTCTCCTGGGAACTTCTCGAAGAAATTCGTCTGCTGACCAATCTTGAAACCTCCTCGGAAAAGATAGTGCAGATTGTTCTTTCCGGCCAGCCTGAACTCGAGGATAAACTCTATCACCCAAGCCTCCGGCAGCTTCGCCAGCGTGTTTCACTGTGGTGCAGAACACAGCCGCTCAACTCGGAGGAAACACAGGCATACATAGAAGAGAGATTGCGTATCGCCGGCGCAGGCGAGCAGGTGTTTATGCCCGAAGCTGAGGAGCTTGTTTATCACTACTCGAAAGGAATTCCTCGCATCATCAATTTGCTATGCGAACACACTATGATCTACGCTTATGCGGAACAGATCAAGCCCATTCCGGCGCACGTCGTTGAATCTGTCGGCTTGGAACTCGATTTAGTCCAACATCCGTTTACGATTTCGTTCACTGCGATGCAATCGTTAATGAGACGGTCACAGCAAACCAATATGCTCGACTCCCTTGCGCCCGGTTCGAATGGCGCTGAGTCACAGAAGGAATATGAGTTATGAGCCGCATTTTCGATGCGCTTCAAAGAGCTGATCTTGAACAGAAGGCCGCCAAAGAATCGGATAACACTGCGACGG
Organism: uncultured Occallatibacter sp.; assembly: GCA_964408275.1. Classification (GTDB taxonomy): domain Bacteria; phylum Acidobacteriota; class Terriglobia; order Terriglobales; family Acidobacteriaceae; genus Telmatobacter. The sequence goes on along the minus strand of CAYOYX010000024.1, from coordinate 20,436 downwards.
CCGAGCCGTTCGCAGCCCCCGTTGCTGAGGATCTGCTGCCGGTCAAGGACGGCATCGCAATTGATCAGATTGCAATGCGTTCGTGGAATCCATCGGCGGCCTCGCTTCCGACACTCTGTGACCGCGGCGAAAGCATAGAGCAGTTTCGCAGCCTGCGGACGCAGGTTTACCAATTTCGCGATCAGGCCCCGCTTAAGACAATTCTTGTCAGCAGCGGTGTGCCCGCGGAAGGCAAAAGTTTTGTAGTGGCAAATCTTGCCATGAGCCTGGCGCGCAACAAGGACAACACGGTCCTACTTATAGATGCCGATATGCGCAGTCCCTCTTTGCACAAAACTTTGGGTGCTGCCAATACGCCCGGATTGGCGGAATACCTCTCGGGAACCGCGGCGGCCAACAGCATTCTGCAACGCAACAAGACATCACCTATTGTTGAAGACGGCATAGTGCACGGCATACCGAATCTTACTTTTATACCTGCCGGCGCAGGTGGCGATCACTCATCGGAGTTGGTTGCCAATCACCGCATCGAAGAACTAATTGCGTTGCTTTCACCACACTTTGACTGGATTCTGATTGACTCTCCACCGGTACTTGCGGTAGCGGATGCTATCGACCTTTCTCGTGCTGCTGATGCGGTTATCCTGGTTGCTCGTGGAGCCAGCACATCTTTCGATGTTGCCCGGCGCGCGCAAGCAGCCTTCATCAATTCGCGCGTCCTCGGTTTTGTGCTGAATGCCGTGAAGGACGCGCCTCATAACAGTTCGTATTATTACTACTATGGCAAACACGATTCTGGCACAGGTCTGCATGGAAGTAGGGATTAAGGTCAACACGGATGATCAGACTTTTCAATGTTTACTATCCAACGCGAATGCTGGTTATGCTGCTTTGCGAAGTTTTCTTCGTAGGAAGCGCATTTTTACTGGCTGCCGCCTCGATGTGTTTCCTGGGTCCGGATGGGTATGTCGTTTTTTTCAATGTGCTTCTATTTGAAAATGGCTTGCTGAAGATCGCGGGAATCACCGCCCTCACTTTACTCTTAACATACTACTTTGATCTATATGGACCGCGTCGCACATCAGCGAGATGGGAGATTTACTTTCGCCTGCTTCTCGTTCTCAGTACTCTATCTTTTATCCTTGCGGCACTAGTCTATGTGTTTCCGGATTTAGACCTTGGTCCTGATGTGCTGATAGCTGGTGTCTCCCTCCTTACTGTGTTTCTGGTTTTCTGGCGGCGGTGCTACGAATGGATTATTGTTTTCCCGATCTTTCGCGAGCGCGTCTATGTTTTGGGCGGCGGCGAACGAGCGCGCACCATAGTCGAGTTACTACGTCACAATCATGAAGCCGGTATGGAAGTTGTTAACTCGATAAAAGAAAGCGAGGTTCATGGAAACCATGATCGATTTGCTGCGGAGTTGCGCGCTTATTGCGGGCAGAAACCAGGCATTGACCGCATCATTGTCGCTATGGAAGACCGCCGCGAAACGATGCCGCTCCGAGAGCTTCTGGACCTTCGTCTCCGTGGCGTAGTTATTGAAAATTCAAATGCTCTTTTAGAACGGCTTTCCGGTAAATTGCCGCTCGACGGACTTAATCCAAGCACACTCATTTTTACCGACGGCTTTCGCATGAGTTCTTCGCAGCAAATATTTAGGCGTTTGCTTTCATTCTTGGTTTCTTTTTTTGCGCTTCTGATCTGCCTACCGCTTACGCCGATGATTATTCTTGCGGTGCGTCTTTCTTCACCAGGCTCCATCTTTTTTTGCCAAACTCGCGTCGGACAGCGAGGTCGTTTATTTACCGCGTACAAGTTTCGCACGATGCGGAAGGACGCCGAAGCTCAGGGGGCAGTGTGGGCAACCAAGAATGATCCGCGAGTTACTTCGATTGGCAGAATTATGCGAAACACCCGGCTCGACGAAATTCCGCAACTGTGGAATGTTCTTCGAGGTGAAATGGCATTTGTTGGCCCACGCCCAGAGCGTCCAGAGTTTGTGCAATGGCTTAGCCAAGAAATTCCATTCTATGATTTGAGGCATATGATTCGCCCTGGAATCACAGGTTGGGCGCAGGTGCGCTATCGATACGGAGCAAGCCTGGAGGAGACCAAGCATAAGCTCGAATATGACCTTTACTATGTCAAGCATCAGTCGATAGGTCTTGACCTACTCATCATGTTTGAAACAATCAAAACAATCATTTTAAGAAGAGGCGCCCAGTGATTATTATCTTCTGGTTGTCGCTGATAGGTATTTTTTATACCTACATAGGATATCCTGCATTGGTGTGGGTTCTCGCCCGGTTGAGGCCAAGGCCGTGGATAGTTTCCCCTATCGTTCCAAGTGTAAGTATTGTATTGCCAGTGCATAATGGCGCTGCGATCCTGCAGCGTAAAATCGATCACCTGTTGCGCCTCGACTACCCCAACATTAAAGAGATAATTATCGTCTCGGATGGATCAACCGACGGCACGGCGGAGTTGCTGTCTGCTCAGAGTTATAAGCGTTTTACGTCTATTATTTTGAAAGAGCATTGCGGCAAAGCATCGGCCCTCAACGCCGGCGCAGCGAAAGCCACTGGCGAATTGATATTGTTTATTGACATTCGGCCGGAAATAGCCCTCGGCGCCATTCAACTACTGGTCAGTAATTTCGCTGACCCAAAGGTCGGTTGCGTCTGCGGAGAACTGATTTTACGCAGGGATTGCCACGACGCCGCATCCGCCGCTGTAAGCGGTCTCTATTGGCGGTACGAGAAGTGGATTAGAAGTTGTGAGTCAATCTTTGACTCTCCGGTTGGTGTCTACGGCGGTTTTTATGCAATTCGCCGCGAACTTATAGTATCTTTTCCTGTAGGTTTGATTCTGGATGATATGTATCAACCACTATCGATTCTTCGCAAAGGTTACAGGTCAGTCCTCGATCCGCGCGCTATCGTTTATGATACATGGCCAACGACAATCGAGAATGAGTTTCACCGCAAAGTACGTACATTGGCAGGAAACTTTCAACTGTTTCATCTTGCGCCGTGGACATTGACTCCGCGCAACCCTGTTTTGTTTCAGCTTATATCGCACAAAGTTATGCGTCTTGTTGTGCCTTATTTATTGGTCTTGCTGCTTTTCTCCACTCTTATTTTATCAAATCATTCATTTTTTTTCGTGACATTCGCCGCGCTGCAAATCGTCTTTTGGGTCATTGCCATCGCTGCTTTGCGTTACACTATTCCCATACTGCATCGAGTATCTGCCCCAGCCAGCGCGATGCTTATACTCATAATTGCTACTGTAGTCGGACTTTATAGGTTTCTTTTTACGCGTGGCCCGCTCCTGGACATCTGGCATACAAAAGTGCAGGCTCCGGCGATATATTCTGAAACAATCAATTCGACGAGAAATGAACTTATTGCTCCCAAGGGAAATGATCGGGTGTAGAATCAGCGTGTACGATTTACGCAGTTGTGAGGAGTTGTTTTTTTTATGAGACATTTGAAATCGCTTGTCATTTTTACACTGGGAATTATTCTAGGCTTTGGCGTCGCCATAGCTGGCTACCGTCTACATAAACATTTTTCGGCGGCCATTTTCACTCAACAGCTCAAAAGCCATATCATTACCGCTCTGGATCACTCGTTCAACAGCAAAGTGAGGGCGGCTAAACTTGAGCGCGTAACCGTTCCAACGAACTACTTTCCCGCAGGCTCCATCTGGACGCAGGATATCAGTCACGCGCCCCTTGATCCCCAGTCATCTGCCATGATTGCATGGATTGCGCAAGCGGGCGGATGGGGACACAACAATAGAATGCAAGTTGACTTCGGCATACGCGTCTTGCAGGCAAATGCCTCCACTCCTCTTGTTCGATTCACAGGACCGGGACCGAATTCTACTGACTCCGACCATATCTCGACGTTCCCGCTTCCAACCGGAGGAGGAGCCGAAGGGCGCCCGAATTATCAGTGCGAACTTGATCAAGAAGACTGCCATATTATCGTGGTCGACCGCGGACATGGCAAGCTCTACGAAGCCTATCAGGCTAACTACACGGAAAATTCTCTTACAGCCGGTTTTGTTGCGGTATGGGATCTCAATCGAATCTATCCGCCGTCTGGGCGTGGAGATCAATGCACCAGTGCCGACGCCGCAGGTTTTCCAATCGCTCCGCTGCTCTTCAATGCCGACGAGTTAGCTAACGGAACAATTAATCACGCAATTCGATTTATTCTACCGAATCAGCGAATCCGCGCACACGTCTTTGTTCATCCCGCCACACACGCCGGCGCTCCCCTCGGTCCGGTTACGGCTCCGCCAATGGGAGCCCGCTTTCGGCTGAAAGCCTCTTATGACCTGTCACGATTAACTCCCGCAGCACAGGTAGTTGCACGGGCCATGCAAAAGTATGGTATGTTCCTGTCAGACGGCGGCAATATTGCACTTACTGCGCAGAATGATGCAGATACCATAGCAAAGTATTCCGATATAGATTTTGGCTCTCACGATTTACAGGATCTGAAGGTTACTGATTTTGAAGTTGTCGATATGGGTACTCCAATTCGGCTGACTGATGATTGTGTGCGCAATCCATAGCCGGTAAGTATTTATCGATTGCCGCTTTGCAGTAAATATCCATGTTGCCCGCATACTCACTTTTCGTTTATACGTTTGGATCGTGAAGTATTCAAATAAAGGCTCATGTAAGAATCGACCATGGTTTGTAAGGTAAAGTGAGAGCGGAATGCGTTCGCCGCATTGTTGGAGAATTGTGTTCTTGCGGCATCATCTGTCGCCAGTCTAAGAATTGCCGCGGCCATTTCACACTTATCATTTGCCGGTACTGTAATCCCTGCCTTCGTCAACCGTACAGCTTCTGCCATCCCGCCCACATCAGTCACGATCGCAGGTAACCCTAATGAAAAAGCTTGCAGCAAAGACATAGGCAAACCCTCCGATTTCGATGACATAATAAAGGCATCAGCGGCAGAATAAAATGGCGCTACATTAAGTTGCTGGCCCCAGAATGTCACTTGCGATGCTATGTCCAACTCAGCGGCCAGACTTTCCAACCGGACGCGTTCGCTTCCATCGCCCACCATCCAGAGCCGCAGGCTTGGCATATTCAAAACCGCCACGCTGAAGGCATTCAACAGCAGTATGTGGTTCTTCACTGGCTCAAGCCGGCCAATGTAGACCAGAGTGAAACCAATCTTCGCAGGGCATTGTACTTTCTCAACTCGCGTCACCGGATCTGCGCCGTTATACACACGCGTAATTTTCCGCTCCAGTACTTTATGAGCGCTCTTCAAGTTATTGGTTGTAGCATCGCAAATTCCAACGATCCAGTCGCATGAAGATGCCGCGATGCTGTATTTGAGCTCTGTAATAAGTCTGCGAGGGCGCGCTACCAGGCTGTGACGTGTTGAAATAATGCTTCGTACGCCAGCAACTCTAGCCGCCAAGGCCGCATACACAGTAGGTGTTGGATTATGACAATGTACAACGTCGGGACAAAGCTCTTTAAAAATCCGATAAAACCTCCTTGTAGCATCAAGCAAATGCCGCCCTACATTCGGTTGCACATAGAAGCCTTCCCTTTGCATCTGTTCACCTAGTGGGCCAAGCGCTAAAACTGCAAGAACAATCGGATCATGACCTTGCTCACGCTGTAAATGGCACATTTGCATCACAAGCGTCTCTGCGCCTCCAACCTCCATGCTGTCTACTACGTGAACGATTCTCATACTAGTAGAACCTCCGAGAGTACGAATCAGCGCGTCAGGTTTGAAATTCTAAGCATGATATACATTAGAAGAACCAACAGAATAGCAATACCTACGGCGTTGAGCATTGTGCGAGCCAGACGCATACGGGGGGGTATCATCCCTCGTTGCAGAGCCATCTCGTAAACTACGGAAACCATCCCTCCCAGCAAAAAGAAGGTCAGAGCATAAGCGCGGGAAAGAAACCACCCCGCGATCAGAAATCCCGTGAGCGACAATACCAGCAATTTCCCTAGTTGGTTAATCTCTATCTTGTCAACCGACTCAATCTTACTTTCTGGACGCGGAAATAATTTTTGCACTGGTATAGTCAACTCTGCTTCACTAACTTTCGTTGGCGAGGAAAGCATTATAGCATCTCTCAGCGTGGAAAACAAAAACATACACCAATAAAACAATCCAAAGAAGCCGAGCTCTGCAGCGCAGACCATTACCGAGTTGTGCGCAGTGTGATGGGTTTCGGTATATTCCCCTAAGCTTCCAATTCCAACTCCGAAAAGCGGATGATTCTTTAGAGCTTGCATACTCTCGCTCCAAAGAGCAGTGCGGTCTGACCCAGCATCGATAGAGATATCCCGCCCTCCCGTAAAGTGCAAGGCAATTGCGCCGGCAAACAATCCAGCAGCAAGGATCAGAGCGGGCAATGTGCCAATCCGGCGGCGTCCCGCTACAACAGCCATTGCCGTCAGTGCCACCAATGCTCCGCGAGAATGCGTTAGATAGGTTCCAAAAAGCAGCGTGCATACCGGCAAGATTACAAATACAATGTTGTTAATTATCTTCTTTGCTCGCCAGAAAATAAACAGCAGAGGGATCGCACAGACAATCAATTGGCCAAAATCATTCGGATCGTTGATTTCGCCAAGACCTCTGAGCCGATAGAACCAGTCTCCAGCGTTGTTTTTCATTGAAATAAGATATTGATTATCAGTAGCTTCCGTATCAGGAGGAGCATTGTCTGGTATTCCATATATCTGCTTGATGCACCCATGAGCAATTACAAAAAGACAAACAAACAATAACATTAGAACGAGGAGTTTTAGCTTTTTTTTCGAGTTACATTGTAAAACTACAAGATAGTATGCGAATGCGCATGGAATAAAACCTAATACAGCCTGAACAGCTCCTCCGGGCCAGCGCGCAGCGATTAGCACAGATAGAAAAGTTGCAAATGATAACCCAATCAGGGCCACAAACTGAGGCGTTTTCAGGATTGTAGCTCTCATCAGCTTAGGCAGGGAAATTAAGAGAGCAATAACTGCAAGAATCAGTTGAACCCGAGCAACCGCCAGCGAACCGAATACTGTACCCGGCGTGAGGTAGTACGTAACGAAATAGAGAACGCTTAAAGCAAAACCCATAGTAAAAAGCCTGAGCTCAGTCGATAGCCTTTGCAAACGGTCCGTACCAGACGCGAATTGCATCGACTAATTGTAGCAAAATTGTTACAGAAGCACCGGAGTTAAAGACTTTAATTTAGGCCACAGACTACAGAAAGATAAACTTACACTGAATGCTTGTGAGATATCAGGCAGTAATGAGAGCTACTTGCCAGAAACCTTTTCTCAACAAGATGCCACAAGATAAACGCAGCCAATCCAACTAGAGACACGTATAGAGAAAGAAATACTGAAGGAGTAAGAATCGATCGTCCAAATACTATCATAACCTGCAGAATTGGAAAATGAACGATATACACTCCGTATGAAAAGTCTCCATATTTTGAGTAGTTTCCAAGGTAGATCCAAAAGCCAACAATAAATACAAATCCTGATATCCACACGATATCGAGTAATTCTCCCGTAAACCAATGATCCAAAGAGAACAGGCCGGCAGAAACACACAAAATGCTAATCATATTCTGTTTTAGTGTATCAAAATACAGATATAAAAATATGCCGGCGCTAAAATACGCGAGCTGCGCGGGAAACTGTGATCCCAGTTGCGAATATAAAGTTCGCGAGCTGTCCAATGAATAGATGCCCGATGATTTATACATTAAGTCCAGGAGTGCAAATCCGTATTTCCAAATGCAAGACAAACCGAAGATGGCACCTATTACTTTCTTAGTTCCAAACCTGTTGCACAAGTAGTGAATCACCGGGACAAATAAGTAAAATGCAACCTCAATCTTTAGCGTCCAGAGCGCGCCATTAACGGCCGACATGGTATTCGCAGTAAATACACCCGGCAGCGAAGGCTCGAGGAAATTTAGAAAGACCAGGTTCGCTGCAATATATTTCCAGAATCCAGCCCCAAAGTATTGCGACGCAGTCATTGTGCTTAGTGGAAACAGCGCGATGGCAGCAAACAATACAACGGTAAAATAAGCAGGGTAGATTCTCCTGACTCGTTTTCCAAGATAGGAGCGATTAGAAGAAGACGTGATATAACTGCGATATATCAACAATCCACTAATTACAAAGAATCCCTTCACTGCGAAATGCGCCGATAGGTACCTGCCAAAAGTAGAATATTCGGGGAAACCGGTCAGCACGCTGAGATGATAGAAAGCAACAATAGTAGCCAGAAAGAGGCGAATAAGATCCAGGTTGTTTCTATTGAGGTCCGCGCCACCTTTCATCGAGCTGCCTCCATAGCCCAAACCGATTTGCTCCAAATTAGCGAGAACTCCACGCAATTCTATTGCCCCAGATCAGGCGCTATGGCCTTTTTTCTGGTTCATCCATCCGCACAGTCTCCCGAGTCAGGATGAAATCATATGTGCGCTTCACGCATAGCCGTGGAAGTCATTTACTAAAGTTAACCTATTGATGACCGACAGACTACATCGAGTCAGGCTCTGCTGTGTCCTCCTGCTCGCCGGTAACGGCGATGCGCAATGAGCGAAGGAAGCTGAGATCATTCTGGGTAAATGGCCCCTCAAATTGGAGTTGCAGGGCGTCTTTCTCTGACGATACTTCGCCTTCCGGAGTCTCTCTGGTTTGTTTGGTAACGTCGTTGAGGCCGATGGTAGCTTCCAACATCAACAGCACATCGAATCCATGCTGCCGTATATCCTTGACGACGCCAGCGATCTGTTCGCTCTCGATGACAGACTCATGGATGGCCTCGCCGAGTTGCTGAATGAGTTCTCGCAGGCGAGTTGTCATGGGAACACCTCCAGAGTCGGCCACCGGCGCTCGTACAGCGCGCTGAACGGCACAGGATTCTACTATCTTACTTCCACCGCCTTGCGGTGTCACAAACGAACCGGTAAAAAAACCTGCGATGCAACACGACGACCGGCGCTGATACCATCATAACGAATATGAGACCAGAAACGATAGGGCGCACTCTGGGAATTGGACTGCGAGTTGCAGGGCGGATCGTCGGCCAGAGCATTGCTGCAACCACGCAACCCGCAACCGCTGCGTCCGTGACGCAAACGACGGCTCATCCAGGAGTGAGCGGGGCGGCCGGTAAAGGCGCGTCTGGATGTAAGGAGGGAACTGCTCGTGGGAGCGTTGCGCGCGGAGTCGGAGGTTTTCTACGTCCATTCGTGCGGGTGGGCGGCATACTGTGGCTGGAGATCACCGGAGCCTTTTTCCTTCTCTTTGCGCTGGTCTCCGGCATGGCCATGTGGCGCACCAGACCGAGCAGTCTCAACGGCCCATACGACAAGAACTTCCTGGCCGCCGCAGGCATTCTGGTCGTTTTTTTCTACCTGGGTGTGAGTTCCTTCTGGCGGGCGAGGAGACGATGATTCCGCAATCTACTTTGCTTTGGATGTGGAGACGCTTCGATTGACCTTGTTATCGCCAATCCCTATCGTGAATAGAGTACAGTAATGCGCTCGAAAGGATCATACATGACTCTTCCCGCTACTCCCGTTGCCAGCCCGCCGAAGTGTACCGCTCTCAACGTGACGCACCGCGCGCTGAAGGCCCGGATGGTGGACTTTGGCGGCTGGGATATGCCGGTTGAATACCCGGGCGCTCATGGCGGACTGATCGCGGAACATATGGCCGTTCGCACCGGCGTGGGAGTCTTCGACGTGAGCCATATGGGCGAGATTCGTTTTCGCGGTCCCGGAGCCCTGGCCGCCATTGAGCACATCACGATGAACGAGGCTGCTCGACTCAAAGACGGGCAAGCTCACTACTCGGCGCTGCTGACGCAGGATGGCTGCTTTATGGACGATATTCTTGTTCACAGGATCAGCGAGAACGACTATTTGATGGTGGTCAACGCCGGGACCAAAGATAAGGATTATGCCTGGATTCGCGAGCAGGTCGGCGAGTGGCCATCGGTCTTTATCGACGACGACTCAAACAGGTACTCTCAACTGGCCGTGCAGGGGCCGCGCGCTCTGGAGGCTCTGCAAAAGCTGACGAAGATCGATCTAACGGCGATCAGAAACTATTGGTTTGTCTACGGCGAGGTTTGCGGAGTGGCTGATGTGCTGATCGCGCGCACCGGCTACAGTGGCGAAGCTGGCTTTGAGCTTTATCTGCCTGCGGACGTTTCCACCACGGAGATGATGTGGAATGCGTTGCTCGCTGCGGGCGCGGAGTTCGGCATTCGCCCGTGCGGACTGGGCGCGCGCAATACGCTGCGTCTGGAGGCGGGAATGCCGCTCTACGGCCACGAAATCTCCGACACGATCAACGTCTTCGAGGGTGGCCACGAGCGCTGGCTCAAGTTGGACAAGGGCGAGTTCATTGGGCGCGAGGCGTTGCTGGCCGTGCAAGCGAGCGGAGGCGCGAAACGGAAGATTGTTGGCATCGAAATGGTGGAGCGCGGCATTGCCCGCGACGGCTATCCCGTGCTGGATATGGATGGCAACGAGATCGGCTTTGTCACCTCCGGCTCGCCCGCGCCGTTTTTGAAAAAAAACATTGCCTTTGCGCTGGCGCCTGCCGCTATTGCAGCCGGTGGCTCGGATCTGCTGGTCGAGATTCGCGGCAACCGCGTGAGAGCGAAACAGATTCCTTTGCCGTTTTATAAGCGATTGAAAAAGTGAGTTTCTGCCGAACTAAACCGCCCACCACCGATAATTGCATCTACTTGATAAGCTCGAAGGCGAAAGACCACTTTTTCGTACGGGCGTAGTTGTTGGCGGGACTCACGGAGTCTTCGTATTTGATGCGAAGCTGTGTCTTCAAATTCTGCGGATCGAGGGTGGTAAACGGGATGTTGGCAAAGTTGGTCAAAGGAACGAGGAAGGAATAATCCCAGTATCCCTCGGCGCGCTCAGATCCTTTTGAGGTTTTTTCCAGGGGAAGATACCAAAGGCCCAGATCCGCCTCCCAGCCCAGACAAACGCGATTGCCCGGTATGGTTCCACCGGAGGACGCGGGCTTGCACCATTGGTGCAGAATTTCGCCGCCGGTAAAGGCCAAAGACGGATTCACCGCGAAGTCGTCGATGGGCAGAGGCGCGGCGCCCGCTGCGACCACCTGATTGTAGCGATGCGTGTAAGGCAGGCCAAGCTCGAATGTGGGTGCGATAGGCTGACGCAAAGGAAAATTAGCTGCTGCGATCTTCAGAAATCCGGCATCCAACTGCAAGTCCGCTAATACGACAGAAGAGAGATTCGTTGCAACCTGATTGCCTTGCGCCTGACCCTCGAACTTCAAAGGCGCAAATCCCCTTTTGTCGAGCGCAATCTGCACTCCGGCTCCGCCTTCAAAGGCGCTTTTCTTATCGCGTTCGTTGGTCGAGAAGATATCCTTTGTGTCCAGATACAAGCCTCCCCAACCGGCCGAAGCCTGCGGGATGGGAAACGTGCCAGTAATGTTGCCTTGCTCCACGCCGCTCTTGTCGATCGTGCTATTGTTCAGATTTTCGTTGAGAATGGTCTGCGCGCCCAGTGTGAAGACCGAGGGATTCCAGTTCACATCGATCGGCGCGGACTCGATATCCAGCGTAGGATCGCTCAGATTTTTGAATTTCAAAACCATGCTTCCATGCAGATTTGCATATTTATTCTCGAATATATAAATGGAGAAGACCGGAAATCCCTTCGATGTATAAAGGTCTCTGCAATTCCGCGGACCGGGATTCTGTGCGTAGTAGATCTTGAGGTGGGCCGTTACCGATCCAGCCAGAGGCTTGCCGTCAAGGGTGATTGCGAAATTCTCCGGATCATTGCAGTTCCATCCATTGGCAACTTCTTTGGCCATGGCCGCCTCAACTTGCGAGCGGACGCTCTCGTCAGTGAAATGTTCTTTCAGCCTTACCTGGAGAAAACTTGACGGCGCAATTCCCGAGCCGGCAACGCCGGTCGCGGCAGTGATGGCAAGCGGTTGCTGCAATTCGTCCGCGCGATCAGCGTGAGCAGAAGCCGCGGCACAGAGAAACAACGCGAGGACGGCAATCGCAACCCTAATCGCAACCCTGATTCTGGAGCACACTTCACTCATAATCTCCTCCCGATACAGGCTGTATGCTACGCGATGGTTGACAAATAGGTTAGCAGATCATTCAAGGCAGGCGGCGGGTTTTTGGCTCTGAGGCCGCTCAGTTTGGCCGAGACGATCTGACTGGGCAGCTTGCCGCCGGTTGGGGAGACAATCACAGAGTCGAGATTCAACCCATCGATTCCATTGATGAGGCGGGACCAATTGGCATTGCCGATGGCTGTGGCGGGATAGGCGTCAGCCAGCGTCCTATTCAGATCGAGGGTTCCCAGAGGATTAATACAGGCGGGATCGCAGCAACTGGCGATGAAGTTGCGCACCGGATCAACCAGTTCCTTGCCGGTCACAACCTCCGTCATTGTCGCGAATGTATCTTGCAGCGTCCAGCCATAGGGAGTTATGTCGTAGCCAAGTTTCTTTGAGACGGCCGCGGCAAAACTCGCTGTATTCTTTGCCTTCAAAAGCGTGCACATAGTCAGCTTGGCAAAGGCGTTCAACGTGTAATCCTGCGTGTCGGCATTGATTCCAGCACTCGCGGATTGAAGGGCTTGCAGCACTGTAACCCAGTTTTGCAGATCATCGTACGGGGTACTCATGGATTCTCCTGGTGTGGTTCAATGTGTCGGGAATCAGTGAACTCGCGGGGAAGCATCACAATTTATTATATTTAGCACATTGCACAAATCACTATCAAGGTTTTTGAACAAAAACAACGCGTTAGAAGCCGGCAGATGCGAAGCGAGCTGAGGCGATGTAGTCGTCTTGAATTGAAATAATGCCTTTTTATTCTACAGTTTACCTGGTCCCTCTTTTTAATTAATAATTTGCCGATGAATTAGGCATAACATTCCGGACGGCAGAAGCGTGAACAATGAAGAGTCCCTCCGAGATCAATTCGCCTAAGGAACACGCTCGACGCCTCAAACAGATTGCCCATTCCGATGACTTGACCGGGCTGCCCAATAGAGCATTGTTTAGCGACCGGGTACAAAAGGCCATTGTCCAGTCCAAGCGGTGGGGCCACCTGTTGGCGGTGGCGCGCCTCAATCTGGATGGATTGGAGGCGATGCATGACCGCGTGGGGAAGGCCACCGCGAATCAGCTGCTGAAGTCGCTGGCGCGTGGGATGAAGCGAACGCTGGGTAAGGGCGAGACGCTGGCGCGGCTGGAGGGAAACAAGTTCGCATTGCTTCTGCCTGCTCTCAAGGATGAGCAGGAGTGCATACCTTCACTGAATCGCCTGCTGGAGGCTGCCGTAGAGCCGGTCAAGGCGGGTGACGCAACGCTGCAACTCTCGGCCAGCATCGGAGTCGCCTTCTTTCCTCAGGAGGAGGACGCGGACGTGGATCATTTGCTGCGTCAGGCTAGTCAAGCACGGCAGCAGGCGAGGGCAGCGGGGAAGAACCGGTATTATTTCTACGATCCAGCGTCGGAGGCCGGAGCAGGCGGGCAGCCGGAAACTCCGGACCGCATCCGGCAGGCGCTGGCGGCTCAGGAATTCGTCTTGTACTTCCAGCCCAAGGTAAATATGAGCACGGGGAAGGTGGCGAGCGCTGAGGCGTTGATTCGCTGGAATCATCCGGAACGCGGGCTGGTGCCGCCGGGACAGTTTCTTCCGGTGATTGAAGATCATCCGCTGGCGATTGCGCTGGGCGAGTGGGTGATCGGCGCGGCGCTGGAGCAGATGGAGGAATGGCTTGACGGCGGACTGGAGTTGCCGGTGAGCGTAAATGTGGGTTCGCGGCAGTTGCAGCCGCCGGGCTTCCCGGAACGGCTGGCCGCGTTGCTGGCCGAGCATCCGCGCATCAAGCCCTCGAATCTGGAGCTGGATATTCTGGAGAACAATCCGCCGGAGGATGCGGCGGAGTTATGCAGGCTGCTGAACCGATGCCGCGAAACGGGAGTCTCGTTTGCGCTGGACGACTTTGGCGCAGGGCACTTGTCTCTAGCCGAACTGAAGGGGCTGCCGGTGGATGTGCTGAAGATCGATCCCAGCTTTGTGCGCGATATTCTTGAGAGTCCCGAAGAACTGGCGATTCTGGAGGGGATTTTGGGTCTGGCCTCGGCTTACCGCCGTCATGCGGTGGCTGAAGGCGTTGAGACTGTGGAGCAGGGATTGATGCTGCTGCGGCTGGGCTGCGAACTGGCGCAGGGCTACGGGATTGCCCAGCCGATGCCGGCAGGCGAGATTCCCGGCTGGGTGGCCGCATGGCATCCTGATCCTCGCTGGAGCGACGCTCTGCTGGTGAGCGAAGACGAGCGGCCGTTGCTTCATGCGGGCGTGGAACATCGGGCCTGGGCGGCAGCGATTGAAGCCTTCCTCAAAGACGAGTGCGATCAGGAGCCGCGGTTGAGCCGCTACCAATGCCAATTTGGTTCGTGGCTCTATGCGGACGGACCGGCGGGACGCAGCTCGCATCCTGCCTATCAGCCGATTGTAGCGCTGCACTGGCGGATTCACGCGCTGGCGGCGGGGATTGTGAAGTTGCGCAGCCAGGGGCGGAATGATGAAGGTCTGGCGCGGCTGGGCGAGCTGAAAGATCTAGTGGACAAGCTGGCTGATCTGCTGAATGCCTTTGGCCGCAAGAGCGAGAGCGTGGAAGAGGGTGAGCTGGCGCTTCAGGAATGAGTTTTCCGCCAGGATGAATCGGCAAGAACGACGGAGGTTTCGATCTGGCGTTGGGGCACGGTCCAGTATTTTTTGAGCAGCCGGTCTTTTTCTTCAGGAGTCACCGGCTGAAATCCATGATTTTCATAAAAGCGGATTGCCCAGAGCGCGTCCGCCCAAGTACCGACCAAGACCGGGCACTCTGCGAGTTGAAGCAGATGGGAGAGCAGACGCCCGCCGATTCCGCGCTTCTGACTGCCAGTGCGAACATAGGCGTGACGTATGAGGGCTACATCCTGAAGCTGCTGAATGCCCATGACGCCGGTGAGCGCTCCATCTTCCTCGCAGCCCCAGAAGAGAACTCCATCCTCAATCTCGTGGCTCAGTTTTTCCCTGGACATATACGGCTCAGTCCAGCGATCGGCGGGGATGATTCCCTTGTAGGCTTGCGCTCCATCATTGATGATGGCCCAAATCAATTCAAAATCGCGATCTTCACAGCGTCGAATCATGAACAATCAGACTCCTTGCACAATCAAAAGTGAGTCTTATTTCTTACTCCGCTCTCATGAGCTTCTTGGGCCACATCAGACGCAAATAGAGATATACGATCAATTGCAGTGTGATGGCTCCCGAACAATCCAGAAGCACGTCCCAGATAGAGCTGGTGCGGTTGGGCAGATAGCTCTGGTGGAACTCATCGCAACTGGCGACAAGGGCGGTTCCCAGCAGCGCAAGAAAGGCGTCCTGGAAAAAGCGAGAGTGTGGGAGGGTCATCCACCAAGCGCGCAGCCATGTCAGTCCGATCAGTCCGTAGCCGATGAAGTGGCCGGATTTGCGGATCATGTGATGGATCACATACCAGCGAGCGTTGCTGACAGCGCCGAAAAGGATCTCCCAGAACCAGCGTAATGGATGGCTGGTGTGATCCGAGCCAAACCACTTGGTGGATTCCAGAATGATGATGCCGATACCGAGGACAACCGGGAACCAGGCGCTGAACCAGAACCTGAAGCCGCGTGAATTATTCGACATGGTAGTTGGGCGCCTCGCGGGTGATGATCACGTCATGGACGTGGCTCTCGCGCAGGCCAGCGCCGCTGATGCGCACAAACTGAGCATTCTGCTGCAACTCGGCGATGCTCTGGCAACCAAGATAGCCCATGCCGGAGCGCAATCCGCCAACGAGCTGGAAGACCATGGCTTCGAGCGGCCCGCGGTATGGGACGCGCCCCTCGATGCCCTCGGGAACAAACTTGCCCAGCCGGTTCTGGCTGCTTCGTTCGCGCTGGACTACACCCTCGCTGCCAAGTTCGGCAGTGGCCAGATCGGCGGTCGACTGGAAGTAGCGCTCACCGGAACCCTGGCTCATGGCGGTGAGCGAACCCATGCCGCGATAGCTCTTGAAGCTGCGGCCTTGATAGAGGATGGTTTCGCCGGGACTTTCGTCAACGCCGGCAAAGAGCGAGCCGATCATCACCGAACTGGCTCCGGCGGCGATGGCTTTGGTGATCTCGCCGGAGTACTTGATGCCGCCATCGGCGATGACGGGAATGTCGCGCTCGCGAGCGGCGCGCGCGGCTTCGGCAATGGCGGAAATCTGCGGCATTCCCGCGCCGGTGACCATGCGCGTGGTGCAGATGGAGCCGGGTCCGATGCCGACTTTGATGGCGTCGGCTCCGGCATCGATCAAGGCCATTGCGCCTTCGTAAGTGGCGACGTTTCCGGCGAGAAGATCGACTCCGGGGAAGGCCTTCTTCACCTCGCGAATCGCTTCCAGTACACGCGAGGAGTGGCCGTGCGCGGAGTCGATAGCCAGCACGTCCACGCGCGCGCGGACCAGTTCAGCGGCCCGCTCGAGAAAATCTCCCGTCGCTCCAATCGCCCCGCCAACGCGTAGACGACCCTTTTCGTCCTTGCTGGCGTAAGGGTACTTCAATTTTTTCTGAATGTCCTTGACGGTAATCAGGCCCTTGAGGTTGAATTGATCGTCCACCACCAGCAGTTTTTCGACGCGGTGCTTGTGCAGGATCAGCTCGGCTTCTTCAAGCGTGGTTCCGACGGGAACCGTAATCAGGTTTTCCTTGGTCATCACCTCGCCGACGGGAATGTCCGTGCGCGTTTCAAAGCGCAGATCGCGGTTGGTGAGGATGCCGACGAGGCGCTTGCCCTGCGTCACCGGCACGCCGGAGATCTTGTAGCGGCGCATCACATCGAGGGCGTCGCCGATCAACTGATCGGGCCCGATGGTGACCGGATCGACGATCATGCCGCTCTCCGAGCGCTTCACCTTGTCGATCTCGCCGGCCTGATCGGAGATGGTGAGATTGCGATGCACGATGCCGATGCCGCCCAACTGCGCCATGGCGATGGCCATGCGCGACTCGGTCACGGTGTCCATAGCCGAAGAAAGCAGCGGCGTGTACAGCGTGATGGCGCGGGTCAACTGAGTCTGTGTGCTGACCTGCGTGGGCACGACCTCGCTGTAAGCAGGAACTAACAACACGTCGTCGAAGGTAAGGGCTTCAGTCAGATTTTGGCTTAACATTGTGCTCCGAGCGCCTGACGGACCGGGAATTAATTTTGCGGCGCGGCAGACTGTTGAAGTCTATTGTAACGGAGCGTGCGCGGGCGGACAGGAGAGCGCGATTTACGGCTGCAACTCAGGCTTTCCTGATGTATCATCTTCGTAATTCCTTTTTTACTCTCATTTTTCGCTTACTCCGGGTTAGAAGCCGTTTTGATACAGGAAGGATTTGGTCATGATGCTTGCTTTGAAGCGTTTTTCCGCGCTGCTTTCGTTGTCTGTCATTTGCATCTGCGCCTGCAAGGCGGGAACGCAAACCCAGCTCACCACCGTCAACGCTCCACAGGGAGGCAAGATTGTCTATGGCGCGCTGGCCGGAGTTACTACCCAGCCGGCTGCATTGACGAAGATGCTGAGCACCGTGCATACCAACTGCGGAGATAAGCCGCAGATCGGAAGGGCATTTCAGTTCAAAGGAACAAACTCGGTCGGAGTCTTCTTTACCGTAACGGACCACCCGGATGGCGACATACCGCTAGGCGGACTGGTGATCGCCACGGCAACCGGACCCAATCAGGTGGAAGCGGCGATGATCTATGACCAGGCCTCGCGCTTTGGGCAGACGGTGAATCCGATGCTCGAGCAACTCTTCAGCGTCTGGCATCCGAGCGCGGCGACGGCGGCGGGAAGCGCATCAGCATCGAGTGGTCACTCCGCCTCGGCTGTCCGGCTGCACATGGTTACCGCGCCAGACAACTCGGCCAGCATCGGCATTGCCGACGGCTGGCAACTCGATCCGCAGAGCGCCGGCGGCACGATGAGCATGATCGGGCCGAACGGCGAACAGGCGGTCTACGCTGCAATGAAGTCGGCGGTGGACCCCAACAACCCGCAGCAGGTGCAGGCAGTCCGGTACGGAATCTACAAGGGGACGGGAACGATGCTCTACGCCTACCATGCGGATCTGGGGAAGGCCTATCCGGAGTTGTTACAGGCTTGGCGGCGCGCCAACAACGCGCCTCCGGCAAAGCTGCAGGTGGACAAGATTGAGCCGATAAAAGGGTCGAACAACTGCGTCCTTGTCACGGGACACATTGACGCCGATGGGAAAGGCATGAAGAAGCTGATCGATGATATATGCCAATCGCCGCCGGCCCAATGGGGGGCGTACACCATCACGCGCACATTCAACATTATGACCGATGCCCAGTCCGAGCAGGAGCAAAGCACGGTGATGGCGATGTACCAGAGCGTCAAGGTAAATAAGCAAGTGATCAACCAGCAGATGCAGCAAAAGCTAGCGCAGAAGCAGCAATCGGACCAGCAATGGCGGGCTTGGGGACAGCAGCAATCTGACCGGATTCGCGCGCAGGGCGAGGCAGCGCAGGCAAACTTTGCCAACCAGGAGGCCGCCAACGATGCCCAGCACGCCTCGTGGAATGCCGGCCAGGAGGCCAACGCTCGCAACTCTCAGGGCTTCAGCAACTACCTGCTGGATCAAACGGTGGTGCAGAACAACTACACGGGCGCCCACAGCACACAATGGAACACAACGGCGGATGCGCTGGTGAAGACCAGTCCCAACAAATTCCAGTACGTGGATACGCCCAATTACATCCAGGGCACGGATTTCTAATCTTTCGACAGCCTCCGGCGCATGGCGAAATACCATTGTGACGGGAGTGGAGTAACAATGCGGAGAAGCGCGGAAAGAGCGATACGTTCTTGTCCGGCCCCCAGATTTCTGCCGGACAGACGGTCGACACGGGTACTTTGAGACAGTCTGTAAAACCGCAACCTTAGCTAATTCGCGTAGAATTGAACTTGAATCAGGGCCGTGCAGTGTGCGGCCCCGAGCAAGATGATCCTTCTGGACCCAGACCTGGAACCCGACCCCGCGCCGAGTAAGATTCCGACGAAGAAGACGACCGCTTGCGCCACAGGAAATACTCACCGCCTGCCCTCTGCGCGCACCCTCGCTCGGTTTCTCGCGGCTGCGCAAGCTGCTGTCCGCCTCATTGGCGAGGTCACCATCCTGCTCACCACCGACTCAGCCATTCGCAAACTCAACCGCCGGTTTCGCAACATGAACAAAGCGACCGACGTTCTCTCCTTTCCGGCTGATGGAATTGGCACGGAAGAGCTTGCCGGCGATCTGGCCATCTCTGTGCCTACTGCGCGCAAGCAAGCCATCGAGCAAAATCACTCGCTCTCCACGGAAATTAAAATCCTCATCCTCCACGGCCTTCTCCATCTCGCCGGCTACGATCACGAAGCCGACAACGGCAAGATGGCCCGCCGCGAAGGCCAACTCCGCGCCCGCCTCCGCCTGCCGCAAGGATTGATCGAACGCGCCGCAAAGGTGAAGAAGTCATGACACTCTCCTTCATCCTGCTCATTCTCTCGCTCGCCGCCATCGCGACGCTGGCCTCTTACATCAGCCGCGTCTACAGCGAGTTCGGCAAGATTCTTACGCGCGAGGTTGAAGAGAATCTCGACGCATGGGAGGAGTTGGTTGAGCCGCACCTCGGCCTCACCCGCGAGCACGCGGCCATCTCCGCCGCCGTCCTCCAGCAGCTTACGCTCGGCATCATCGCCCTCGAATTCGGCGCTCTCCTCTTCGACCGCGGTGGCCTCGCGCGCCCCAACGCCGCCGAGATCGCCCAGGCCATTCTCGCCGTTGTATTGGTCGTCGTCTTCTGCAATCAGCTTCTGCCTACCATGCTCTTCAACCGCACCGAAGGCCGCTGGGCGCGAAGGCTCATCTGGCCGATTCGTTTCCTTCTCTGGCTGATGACTCCCATCACCGTCTTTGTCCGCTTCTTCTTCTCCGTGGCAACGCTGGCCGAGGAGCCGGTCACCGCCGAAGAGGAGTCGGAGGCCGATGTCGAGGCTCTGCTCGAAGCCGGCGAAGAGGAGGGCATTCTCGAAGAGAGCGACCGAGAGCTGGTCCGGTCGGCTGTTGAATTTGGCGACAAGCTCGTCCGCGAGGTGATGACTCCGCGACCTCAAGTCTTTGCCGTGCCCGGAGAGATCACCCTTGAGGCCTTCCTCGAACAACTCCGCGAACACAACTTCTCGCGCGTGCCGGTTTATGACGGCTCCATCGACAACATCACCGGCATCGCCTTCGCCCACGACCTGCTGCAAATC
>CAYOYX010000023.1:0-40277 GCA_964408275.1 uncultured Occallatibacter sp. | reverse complement strand
ACTGTCAACGATGTGCCCGGTCTAAACTGTCAGGGATGTCCCCGGCCGTACAAAAAGCAGGGACTAGGGACTAGGGAATAGGAAAAGCCCGGAGATTTGGTTGGTGGTCATGGATTGATTGTGCGCCAAGGGGAAGTAATTATATGCAAGGAAAGTGGACAGTGACCAGTTTGCCTATTGAGGATCGTGGATTCCCACCCATTCCACACAGCGCGCGGAATGGATGGGGCACTTGGCTATGACCATGTTGCATGAAACATATCTTTGGCGGTATCATGTTACATGGAACAGGGGTCGAGTATGAGGGCTGCGGTTACAGAACGGGTTCGGAAGCATCGGGAGGGTCTGCGGGCAGCGGGATTGAAGCCGGTGCAGATATGGGTTCCAGATACGCGGCTGGAGAGCTTTCGTCATCAATGCGAGCGGGAGTGCCTGTCGCTGATTGGCGACCCGCATGAGGCGGAGACTCTGGCCTGGATGGCTGAGGTTGCGGATACGGACGGATGGGTATGAAGCGCGGCGATCTTGTGCCGGTGGTTTTGTCTGGCGCGTATGGCAAACCACGGCCCGCGCTGGTGATTCAATCCGACCTCTTCGCCAAGCATCCATTAGTGACGGTTCTGCCCGTGACTACCGAGCTGCGTCCCATTGAAAGCTTTCGCATTGCCGTGGAGCCGAGCGAAGGGAACGGCCTGCGCGCCCGCTCACAGATCATGGTGGACAAGGCGCACACGATTCCACGCGACAAGGCCGGCGAGGCCTTCGGCGAAGTGGACGCGCGAACGCTGGCCGCCGTGAACCGGGCGTTGGCGGTCTTTCTGGGGCTGGGTTGAGGATGACGTTAAGAGAATCAGCGGAAAGACGCGGAGATAAAAATCGCCTCCGAAGGAACTCTTCTCCTCGGAGGCGCTTGTCTATTACAAGTGAGTGGGCACCAGTAGCCGGCGCTGGAGGTCGGTAGCGCGCGGCTACTGGTAATCCCTGTATTAACGAAGCAAGCTGCGGCTTCCCCTTTCCACGGCTACTCCGTGCCGTCCGGCTCAAGGAGGCATTCTTACTCGCTTCCGAACCATGATGACTAGTGGAGTTTCGCTCACACGCATAAGAGCTTTCTGTGACGGCTGTCACGCGGCTGTGGGATGGGATTCCAAAAGTAATTAGTCGAGCGGTGTTTGGTAATTTGCCGAGAAATTCTATCCATATTATGAGCAAGTTGGCAGAAAGTTGAAGTGTTGCGTGTGCATCCGCGAAATTCGCAAGGGAAAGAGCTTCTGCGCGATGGCCGAAAAATGGATGGTTGACAAAGCGGGTCGCTGCTCTGAGAATCGAAGATTCAGACCCCCTCTGAGGAACCCTATCCATGACAGCTTTGTTGAGTACGAATTTGGGCGCAACGACCTTGCTGGGCCGCGGCAAGGTGCGCGACTTATACGCCGTGGGCGATGCGCTGCTGCTGCTGGTGGCCACCGACCGCATCTCAGCCTTCGATCATGTGCTGGCCACGGGCATTCCCGGCAAGGGAATCGTGCTGACGCAGATGTCGCTCTTCTGGTTTGAATTGCTGAGCGAGTTGGTTCCCAACCATTTGATTACGGCCGAGGTGAGCGAGTATCCGGCTTCGTTGCAAGCCTACGCGGATCAGCTTGAAGGCCGCTCGATGCTGGTGAAGCGGGCGGCGATGTTTCCGGTGGAGTGCGTGGTGCGCGGCTACCTGACCGGCTCGGGATGGAAAGAGTACCGGGCGAGCAGTTCGGTCTGCGGGATTGCGCTGCCGACGGGATTGCTGGACGGATCGCGGCTGCCGGAGCCGCTCTACACGCCGTCGACCAAAGGCGAGGCGGGGACACACGACGAGAACATCAGCTATGCGGCCACTGAAAAGGCCGTGGGCGCGGCGGATGCGGCGGAGTTGAAACGGCTGACGCTGGCGATTTACAAGCGAGCCGCCGAATACGCGGAAGCGCGCGGACTGATACTGGCCGATACGAAATTTGAGTTCGGCAGAACGGGAGCGGGAATCATATTGGCGGATGAGGTATTGACGCCGGACTCCTCGCGCTTTTGGGAGGCGGCGGCGTGGAAGCCCGGGGGCGCGCAGCCGTCGTTCGACAAACAGTTTGTGCGGGATTATCTTGAAGGGATCAACTGGAACAAGCAGGCTCCCGCGCCGGGATTGCCGGATGAGGTGGTGGAGCGGACGCAGGCCAAGTATCTGGAGGCCTATCGTCGATTGACCGAGAAGACTTTGAAGTTGTAATGGGAGAGCGATTATGACTTGGGTTGATTGGGTGATCGTTGTGGTTCTGGTGCTGGCGGCGCTGGGCGGATTGAAGCAAGGCTTTTTTCGCGCTGCATGCGCGCTGGTTGGGCTGGTAATGGGGCTGGCGCTGGCGGCATGGAATTACGCGCGGGTTGCGAAGCTGCTGTTGCATGTCGTGCGCTTTGAGATGGCGGCCAACACGATTGGATTTCTGCTGATTGCGCTGGTGGTGATGGCGCTGGCCGCGCTTGCCGGCAAACTGCTGTCGAAGGCTGTGCACGGGATCGGCCTGGGCTTTGTGGACAGGCTGGCGGGGGCGGTCTTCGGGTTATTTCAAGGCGCGCTGCTGGTGATGCTGGTAGTAATGGTGACGTTGGCCTTTTATCCCAAGGCCGAGTGGCTGGCCAAGGCCAGATTGCCGAAGATGTTTTTCGGGGCCTGTCACTTCAGCGCGAGGATGAGTCCGCGCGAGCTGGAGAATCGCATTCGGCACGGACTGAATGTGCTGCGGGAAGAGTCGCCGCAGTGGATGCATCCGAAGGATGGCGGAGTGTAAATTTTATGCGAACGCGTTCGGGGAAATTAGGGTATGCTAACAAAATACTGACAAGAGTACGTTGAGGTGCACGTGAGACGAGATCTGGATAGCCTAGTGACAAGAATGCATTCCAGCGGTATCAGCTATGAGGACGCCGTACGCGAGTTCAAGAGGCAATTTCTGCGCGAAGTGCTGGTGACGCACCGGGGAAACCAGTGCAAGGCGGCCGACGAGCTGGGGATGCATCGCAACACGCTGAGCCGGACGATGGCGGAGTTGGGGCTGAACCTTGCGGAGGTTCGCGCGACGCTCAAGCGTCCGCCGCGCAGTGAGCGCCCCGCAATCAGCGTGGTGCAGAAGATCTATCGCCAGGGGTGAGGGCGTTGGTGGGCACGAGGAACGACCATGCGATTCAGGGCGAAGGTTATCAACGTCTTTGTTGCAATTCAATGTGTATTTTTTCCGCTCTATGCTGCCTGCTGCACATTTGATTTGTCCTTCTTGCGTTCGCATCATCAATTACGTTTAGAACATACTCCTCTTTATTCGGAATACTGGATGCTGCCGTTGGTTTTTTGTTTTCTTTTGTTTACTCTTTACCAAAGTTTTCCGAATTATTTTGAACTTCAAGAGAGCAGTCTATTTATTCGCCAAGGGTGGAAAAAGTTATTGATTCCTTATGCTTCAATCGAGAAGATATTGCCGATTTCAGGACGGTTTGGCGGGAAATCACAAAATCGTATTGTAGTGATCACCGCTAAAGGTATGACGTTCACGATTGCCGCCGCAGAACAAGAGAGATTCATGGCAGAGATTTCCAAGAGATGCCCCCAGCTTGAGAAGAGAGAGACTGAATTGGGTTTGTCGCTTCAGCGGGCGATTCTCTGATTCCGGCTAGAACTGGTTGCATCGATCGGTAGGAGTCCGCGAGCAGAGAATGCCCTCAGGGGCTAAAGCCCACAGCATTATTAGCAGCATTTGCGGCAGTCAGGGCTGAAGCCCTGACCTACCAGTCGTGCCCTGACGCTTATTGACCATCCAAAGAGCTTTTCCGCATCCTGTGAAGCCGTGCCCAGACGCTTATTGCCTTTCAAAATCAGTTTATTGAGAATGAAAGACTGAACTACCTGTCGTGTCTCTTCACAAAGCACATTATGTACCTGACCCTTGTCTCAAGCGCAAGCCGCGCGGCGAGCGTCTTTACAATAGAAATTATGGAGAACCCCACAGAGACAGCCGAAGCGCGAGTACAGATTGAACCGGGCTTTGCCTGGGATGGGCAAGGCGCGTATCTCTTCGACATTGACGGGACGCTGCTGCGCAACCGCGACCGTGTTCACCGCGAGTCCTTCATCATCGGTGTGCGCCGTGTGACGGGAGTTGACATTGAGCCGGTGCTGTTTCTCACTCCGGGCGGCACGGATACCGTGATTTTGCGCACGGCTTGCGAGAAGGCCGGCATTCCCGGCGAGGTGATCGAGTCGCAATGGGATGCGATGCTCGCGGCGATCTGCGTTGCGTGTGAAGAGCGGCGCGGAGAGATGGAGATTCAGTTGATGCCCGGTGTGAAGGAGACGCTCGAGCATTTGTCGGAGCGCGGAGCGGTGCTAGGCGTGGCGACGGGAAATCTGGAGGCGATTGGCTGGATCAAGATGGAAGAGGCCGGGCTGCGCAAGTGGCTGCGATTTGGCGGCTTCAGCGATCGCTTTCCGTTGCGCGCCGAGTTGGTGGGGGATGCGGCGCGGAGGGCGCGCGAGTTGGCCGGAGCTGATGCGCGAGTTTGCGTGGTGGGCGATACGCCGCGCGACATTGAGGCGGCGCGTGCGAATCAATTGCCGGTGATTGCCGTGGCCACGGGCAGGTTCAGCTTTGATGAGCTGCGGGCGCTGGGGCCGGAGGTCTGCGCGACGTCGCTGAAGGATTTGCCGGCGCAGAGAGAGGCGGCTGCATGAAGGGGCAATGCAGCGCGGATTCATGGAAGAGCAGGTGGAGGAATTATGTCGGGGCTAAAGACGCCGCGGGAAAATCCGTTGATTTGAAAGGGCACGACTTCAGTCGTGCCAATAAGGTAATTATATCGACGTGGGCTTTAGCCCCTGAGGGACGTGTTTCGCCTATATTGCCCGAAACTTTGAGTTATTCCGCAGGCTTGGCCGTCGCTAGAAGGCAATGGACCGTAGATAGTTTCCCTCAGGGGCTAAAGCCCCAGCTTGTTTTTCATCGTCTAGCGGCACGACTGAAGTCGTGCCCTTTCAAAACGAACAAATTGTCTTTGTACGCGGTAGTCGCGCTGTTTTTGATCGTGGCCACTGGCAGCCTTTTGGCACAGGCTGCTGGGTCTTCCGCGCCGAATCCAGCGGAGCCGGCAACAGCGGCGCGGAGTGATGCGACCACTGCGCCGAGCAAAGAGCCGGTCAAGCTGCCGACCAGTTCGGAGCGGCGGCGAGCGGCGAAGCTGTATCTTGCCTCCAGCAAGCTGTTTGCAGCAGAGCGCTTTGAAGAGGCTTTGAGCGGCTATGAAGAAGCGGCGCGGCTTGACCCCAGCGATAGCGATTATCCATTAGCCGCGGGTCTGGCGCGGAGTCATGCGGTGACCGCGCTGATACAGGCGGCGGCCAAAGACCGGGTGCGCGGAGATGGGGCGGCGGCTCGGGCCGCTTTGGCTCACGGGTTGGAACTGGAGCCGGAAGACCCCCGGTTGAAGCAGCACATATATGAGCTTGGAGACGATGCGCTGACAAAGGCGCCATGGTTGAATCGCGTACAGAGCACGAGTACGGTTGGCAGGGAGCCAGTGCTTGAACCTGCGGCGGGGGTCCACAGCTTTCATCTACGCACCGACCAGCGCCAGATTATCCAGCAGGTCTTCAAGGCATATGGAATCGAAGCCAGCGTGGACTCGAGCGTACAAGCCACTCAGGCGCGGCTGGATGTGGATGACGTGAGCTTCGATGCGGCGGCGCGGATTGCGGGAATGGCGACGGGATCGTTCTATGTGCCGCTGGACGCGCATGAAGCGCTGGTGGCTCAAGATACGACGGCGCTTCGCAAGCAGTTTATGAGCCTAGATTACGAGACGGTCTATCTTTCGGGGCTGAATTCCACGGATATGGGCGAAATGAGCAGTCTTGCCAAGACCGTCTACAATATGCCGCTGGCGGTGGCCCAGCCTGGCAGTGAAACAATGACGCTTCGAGCGTCAAGGAGTACGCTGGATGCCTTCAACGCCACACTGAGCGAGTTGCTGGAAGGACACAGCCAGGTGCTGCTGGAGATACGCATGATTCAGCTTGCGCACACCAGCACGCGCAACACCGGAGTGCAGCCGCCGCAGTCGATCTCGGCCTTCAATGTGTATAGCGAAGAGCAATCGATCCTGAACTCGAATCAAGCGCTGGTGCAGCAGATTATCAGCTCCGGTTTGGCGTCACCCGGCGACACGCTGGCGATATTGGGCATTCTGCTGGCCTCGGGACAGGTATCGAATTCGCTGCTCACGAACGGCGTTGCTCTTTTTGGCGGCGGACTCACCTCGTCCGCGCTTGCGCCGGGCGCGCTCACGTCGAACTTCAGCCTGAACTCCTCGGACTCGCGCGAGTTGGACGAGATGGAGTTGCGGTTGGGGGACGGCGAAGATGCGACGCTGCGAAGCGGAGAGCGCTACCCGATCCAGACCTCCTCGTTTTCAAATATTGCTGCCAGTGTGCCCAATATTCCAGGACTGACCGGCGCTGGAGCATCCGGCGGCCTCAGTTCGCTTTTGGCTCAATACGGCGGCAGTGTGCCGAATGTTCCACAGGTGCAGTATGAAGACCTGGGCTTGGTTCTGAAGGTGACTCCGAAGATACTGCGCGGCGGTGATGTGTCGCTGAAGATCGACATGAAGATTGACGCACTGGCGGGAAGCGTCGTCAACGGCAATCCGGTGCTGAGCAATCAGTCTTATCAAGGAGTGGTGACGGTCAAGGAGGGCGCGGCAGTGGAGGTGGTGAGCGAATTGGATCGATCCGAGAGCCGCGCCATCAGCGGCACACCGGGCATCAGCGAGATTCCGGGGCTGAACGATGTGACCAGCAATAATTTGCAGAAGAACTACGCCTCGCTGGTGATTATGTTTGTTCCGCATATTATTCGCGGTGTGCAGGCAGCCGGACACTCGCCGATGATACGCATCGAGCGCGAGACGCCGGCGCAGTGAGAGATAGAAGCGGCATTGATGTAAACTATAGGAAGCGAGTCCTGTTCTCCCCTCAAAAGGCGAGCAAGCGGCCGCGCCGTTGAAGCCGCGCGCAGAGGTTTGGCGTGTGTGTGCAGAGACACCTCAAGAAGGAGAACCACCCGACGAATGGCCAAGATTGCAAAAACAGGTGATCGCAAAAAGGTGATGGACACGACGAAGTCGACCGACTGTCCCAAGTGCAGCAAGCCGACGCGCATCGTCAAGCGCGTGAAGGACCGCGAGCGCGGGATTCCCGGCGGCGTCTACATTTCGTGCTCGGTATGCGAATTTTACGAGAAGCTCTGACGGAAGATTGGCGGAGGAAGAAGCCCGGCTGCGGCGGGGCTTTTCTCGTTTGGGAGAGATATGACATCCGTGCAAAGATCGAAGCCGACTCAAACAAATTATACGTTTGGCGATATACTTAATGCGACGAGGATTCTTTGCGCGCCGCACCAAGGCGAAGAGCGAGGAGGAGAAGTCTATGAGCGCAACTGCCGCAATGGAGATGGGCGGAGAACTTCGTAGTTCTCGTGTGTACGCTGGGCTTGCGCTTGCTTCTGAGTTATCGGTTACCATGGATAAGCCAAGACGCGAAGCTATCAACCTATTTTTTTTATGGAAGATATTTCGAAGGCTGGGCAGGCTGAATCGCGATCTTGAAGAAATAATCCTTGCATACGATCAGGCAGATCATACAGCTCCGGCTGCTTCCGTGGAGAAGTATCGTTTTGACCGGGATTTACTCATGGGATTGAATGCATTTTGCGAACGCATTTTGTCACCCGCCGAAGGGCTTCCCAGGTTGGGTCTTATGACGAAGAAACTGGCTCGCCTGCAAATCAATTCCGACCGATTGCTGGATTTGGCCGACTGGCTAGACGCCAAGAGTACGCCAGAAGAGATGGCTGCCAAATTTAAAGCCTTGGCCGAGGATGTGGCAGAGGGTAACTTCGTGCCTTTGGCTGAAGTAAGATGAACCTGCCATTGGAAGTTATCCTGAGCAAGACGGCCGCCAAGACGCTGAGAGCGCTTGATGCCCCGACTCGGCAGCGAATTAAGGATAAGCTTGAGGCGGTTGCCGCCGATCCTCTGAATCCTTGCAACTCCTATCCACTGCAAGGAACCGATATGCGTTCAGCACGCGTTGGCGGCTACCGAATACTGCTCTTGATTCAGGAACCGAATCGATTAGCCGTTGAGATCATTGAATCGCGTGGCCAGGTTTATCGTCGAATTTGAATTGACGCGCATACTACCATCCAGTTTTCGCTCTATTTTTCGCGTTGAGTCTATCGAAGTTAACCAGCCAAGAGCCTATTTATGAATGTCCGGTTACAGATTGAAGAATATATTTGCACGTTGTTCGCATTCCATTAACAGTCCTGTTACGCGAATCCGCAGATACTCGATCTGTGAGTACGCAAACAAGTCCACTGGTTCCGTTGGAACTTTCCGTTGCTTCCGCCACTCTAGCGGAAGTTGCCCTGCGTAAACAGAAGCCGTCATCGCCGTCGGCTCCCGGCAAGCCGCGCATTCATGCCGAAGTTGGGCGCTACCGGGTGCGGATGGCCGAGAGCAGCGAAGATCGCGAAGCCGTTTGCCGGCTGCGCTTCCGGGTCTTCAATATTGAGTTGCGCGAGGGGCTGGAAAGCTCGTATGAGACCGGCTTGGACAGCGATCAATTCGATCTCTTCTGCGAGCATCTATTGGTGGAAGACAAGCTGGAGAGCAATCCGATGCGTCGCGTGGTGGGCACTTACCGGATGCAATCGGGCGCGACGGCGGCGCGCAACCTGGGCTACTACTCGGAGCAGGAGTTCAATTTTGCATCGTATGAGCCGCTGCGCGAGGGCATTTTGGAGTTGGGCCGCGCCTCGATTGACACCGAGCATCGCACTCCCGAGGTGCTTACCTTGTTGTGGCGGGGTATCGCACAGTATGCTAACAACATGGGGCTGCGTTACCTGATCGGTTGCTCATCGTTGAACTCGAAGGATCCGGCGGAGGGCTGGCAGGTTTATCGCCAGCTTGAGCAATACCGGGTCACGCCGGAGTTCGCAACGGAGCCGACCGCCGCTTACGCCTGTCCCAGCGAGCAAGAGGGCGCGGACGCACAGACATCGCCCCAAACAGAAGACCCATCGTTGCGGACTGCAACCCCGATTCAGGGTAGAGTGCCTAAGCTGCTGAAGACCTACTTGGCCATCGGCGCGCGCATTTGCGGACCGCCGGCCTGGGACCGGGATTTTGGCACCATCGACTTCCTGACTCTGCTCGATCTCAGATTGATCTCGGCCTCGGCGCGCAATCGCTTTCTGGCTCCACTGACGACTTGAGTTTTCTTGCCTTCCGGCGCGCTGTGGCGCTGGCGATTGCTCTTGCACTGAGCATTGTCCGCTTCTGGCTGCTACGGCTGCGCGGTCCGTTGACGCTGGAGAAGCGCGCGCTATGGGTGACTCAGACCTGCCGCGGAATCCTCTCTATCGTGGGAATTACTCTGCGCTCGGAAGGCACTCCGCCCACGCACGGGCTGGTGGTGGCCAATCACCTCAGCTACCTGGACATTCTGATCATCTCGTCAGTGATGCCTTGCTTCTTTGTCGCCAAGATGGAGATCGGCGGCTGGCTCTTCTTCGGCAAAGCGGCGCGGGTGGGCGGGACGATCTTCCTGGACCGCTCCAGCCTGGACAGCGCGAACTCGGTGGCCGGACAGATGAAAGAGCGGCTCAAGATGCCGATGCCGGTGCTGCTCTTTCCTGAGGGCACCAGTACCGACGGCAGCAAGGTGCTGCGCTTCCACTCGCGGCTGATCGATCCGGCCACTACGGTTGGAGCGCCGATTACGGCCGCCTCAGTGCGCTACGTGATCGAGGACGGAACGCCGGAGCGGAAGCTCTGTTGGGAAGACGACACGCTTTTTGTAACTCACTTGATGACAACACTGAGCACGCCGGGTTTCTCTGCGCGTGTGAGCTTCGGCGAACCGCACGTTTATCCCGACCGCCGCACCGCCGCCGACGCTACTCACGCGGAAGTGACCGCGATGCGCGCGCGTTTGCCGCTGCCGTGAGCGTCCGATTTCCCTTTCTCGTCCATACGTTGTAGGATTTTCTCGGATGGGCCTGTAGGTTTTGGCCGCTCGCAGAGGAATGGAAATCGTATGAATCGCAATTATTTGGATCGTCGCACCCGCCGCGCCAACCGCAACCTGGAGCCAAACGGCTTCACATTGATGGAACTTCTGATCGTCATGGCGATCATCCTGATCCTCATGCTGCTGGCAATTCCCACTATAGGCAGCTTGAGGAAGAACGCCAACCAACTCTCGGCGAAGAAGTCGATTCAGGCCATCCAGACGGCAGAGACGATGTATTCGTCCAGCTATCCGGCCAATGGATATGCCTGTACGCTGGCTGCGCTGGGCGGAGATCCGAGCGCTGGAGCGCCCTCGCCCACCGCCGCGCAGGTTTTGCGGGCTGACATCACCTCCGGCTTCAAGGACGGCTACATCTTCGCCATCACCAATTGCACCAAGGTGTCAGTCGGCGGAGTGGACCGCATCACCAGCTACACCATCACCGCCGTGCCGCAGACCATCGGCAAGACCGGCGACAGCGGCTTCTGCGCCGATGATAACGGGATCAAGTCCGACCCTGCAGGCGGCACCAACTGCACTCAGCTCGTCCAATGAGCGAAGGCAGTGCTGCTTTGAGATACACGGCTCTAGCCACTGAGGAATGAGAATTGACGCCTGATACAGTCCCTCAGGGGCTAAAGCCCGGTGTTTCTATGGCAGCGTTAGCGGCAGTCAGGGCTGAAGCCCTGACCTACCATTCATGCCCTGGAAAGAAACTTGAAAGAAGCTCGCATTGTAGGCAGATTTCGCGCCGTCCCTACGGGACTGTGAATCATCTATTGATGCTTTCCCAGGAGTGCGCTTCGCTTATCCTGGGCTATTATCTATTGCTCCCTCCGGGAGCGCGAATGCAGACTGTTTCATTTCACGTGGGTAGGCACAGCCGGAGGGGGACTGTTACAAAGCAAAGTTTCTATAGAGTTTTCTCGCGGATTGTTTTTGTGGGAGCGATTCTGCTTTCAACCGTGCTCGGCGCTCAGCAGCGTTCGCCTGCCGCGCAGAATCCTAGCGCGCACGAGATTGCCCAGCGCGTGGATCGCCATTACAATCAGTTGCACTCGCTCCGGGCTGGCTTCACGGAGAGCTATGAGGGCCTGGGAATGCGCCGGACTGAGAGCGGAATACTGCTGCTCGCGAAGCCTGGGCGCATGAAGTGGGAGTACGCGCAGCCCGCCGGCAAGCTCTTTCTGCTCGACGGCGCTTACGCCTGGTTCTACGCGCGCGGCGACTCGCAGGTCCAGCGCATCGCGGCCAAACAGCTCGACGACCTGCGTTCGCCGCTGCGCTTTCTGCTGGGCCGGACAGAACTCGAAAAGGAGCTGACCGGACTGACTCTTGCGCCAGCTCCGAACGGCCAGTTCGCGCTCACTGGCCAGCCAAAGGGGCAAGAACAACGGGTGGCGCGGCTCACGTTGACCGTGACCACTGAGGGAACGATTACCGGCATTGAGATTGAAGAGACCGACGGCGCGCTAACTCGCTTCACCTTCAGCGGCGAGCAACCGAACGCGACGATTCCAGCCGAGACCTTCCACTTCACGCCGCCCGCTGGTGTGCCTGTGGTGGACGCGCTGCCGCCGGTGTGAGAAACAGTTGTCAGTTGTCAGTTATCAGTTGTCAGTATCAATGTTAGGAGATGCTTTTATGGCTCAGTCATTTCGTGACTTGCAAGTCTGGCAAAGGGCAATGCAATTGACAGTTGCGATTTATCGCATGACCCAGAACTTTCCGCGTGAAGAAGTGTATGGACTAACCAGTCAGATCAGGCGTTCAGCCGTTTCAGTGCCAAGCAATATCGCCGAAGGACAAGGAAGATTAGCCAAAGGCGACTTCAGGCAATTTCTAAGTATTGCTCGCGGATCGAATTTTGAATTGCAAACACAACTGGAAATAGCACGTTCTTTGCGGTTCGGAGACTCAAAGTTGATCGATGAAGCGGAAGGTCTATCACACGAAGTTGGGAAGATGATCTACGCTTTGCTGGATTCGATCAAGGAATTAGCTTGAAAAACTGACAACTGAAAACTGACAACTGAAAACTGTCTTTTGCTACTCGTACCTCAGCGCCTCAATCGGGTCGAGGTTGGCGGCGCGGATGGCGGGAATCATGCCGCTGATCAGGCCGGTGACGGCAAGAATCACAGTAGCCGCAATCACCGACGTTGGCGAGATGATGAGGCGAATGTCGGCATTCTCGGCGTTCTTGGCCAGAGCGCTATAAAACGTAATCCGCCCCACTAGCGCGGAGACCAGGTAGGCCAGCGCGATGCCCGCCGCTCCGCCTACGGCTGTGATGGCGAAGGCCTCGGTCAGAAACTGTGTGAGAATGTGGTGCCTCTGCGCGCCAAGCGCCTTCTCGATGCCGATTTCGCGGGTGCGCTGCTGCACGCTGACCAGCATGATGTTCATAAGCCCGATTCCGGCGATGCCCAGCGTAAGCGCGCCCACCATCGAAAGCAGCACTTGAAGAGCGATGGTAATGATCTTGAACTGGTCGAGCTGGCTGATGAGGTTGGCCACAAAGATTGCGCGCTTGTCGGAGGAACGGAAGTGGTGTGCGGCAGCCATGGTGGCGCGCAGGCTTTTCTCGGCAGCTTCGCCGCTGCCGCGATAGTTGAACCAGACGCCGTCCAGATACTTGATGTCTTTCAGGTCACTCATGGTGCTGAAGGGAATATAAATCAGGCGGTTGCTGCTGTCGTTGTCCCCCACCTGCATTCTCGGGCTGAGCACGCCGACGATAGTGAACATGACGCCGTTTATCCGGACGGTTTGGCCCAGCGCCCACTCGCCGCTGAAGAGCTTGGTCTTTGCCTCGGAGCCGAGGACGCAGACTTGCGCCCTTTGCAGGTCTTCCTCGCCGTTGTAGAAACGCCCCTGATCCAGGCTCAACTTCCAGATGTCTTGAAATATGGGGCGGACTCCGTTCACGCTCCAGGTGTAGGTGTGCAGGTCGTTCTGCACGGTCGCGCTGATGTCAACCTCGGGCGTAATGTGGTTGATGCCGGGAACGGCATTGTAAACGCGATCCACATCGTCGATGGTAAAGCGAACACGCGCGCCCGCCTTGTCTCCTCCGGCCTGCTCGCTGGTGCGGCCGGGGAAGAAACCGATCACATTCGTTCCCCAGTTCGCGAAGATATTCTCGATAGCCCGATTGAAGCCCGCGCCATAGGCCAGCAGCAGCACCACTGTGGCGATGCCCCAGGCCATGCCGATCATGGTGATGGCCGTGCGTCGGCGGTTGTAAACCATCGCCTCCCAGGCCTGGCCGAGAATGTCTTTCAGCATGGTTGCTTCGCTCCCGTTCGCAGTTCTCAGTCGTCAGTTTTCAGTTCTCAGTCGTCAGTTTTCAGTTCTCAGTTGCCAGTTTTCAGTGAAGTTGACTCATGGAGAGATTCCAGTAGCGCGTAGATCATTTTTCCAACTTCGTGCGACAGATTCTCTGCTTCATCGATCAAAGTTGAATCGCCAAACTTGAGTGATCGTGCTATTTCCAGTTGGGTTTGCAATTCATGATTAGAACCGCGAGCAATTCCTAAAAACTGTCTGAATTCTCCCACTGACAACTGGATTGCTCTCTGCCAAACCTGCAAATCACGAAATGCTTGCCCCACAGATACCCCCATGTACTGACAACTGATAACTGACAACTGCTTCTCACTCTCTCCGCATCGCTTCGATCGGGTCGAGCGCCGCGGCTTTGCCGGCAGGATACAAGCCGGCCGCGATGCCGCACAGCGTCAAGGAAATCAGCGCCAGCGCTGCCGACCAGGGCACAAGCCGCGGCGGATCGAAGCCCGGCACCTTGTCCGTGAGAAAATGCTGCAATATCCCCATGAAGCCCGCCGAAACCACAATGCCGATGAGGCCGCTGATTGCGGTCAGCAGCAGCCCCTCCCAGAAGAATTGCGCGAGAATGGCGCGATTGGTGGCTCCAACGGCCTTCATCACGCCGATCTCGCGGGTTCGTTCCGTTACTGAAACCAGCATGATGTTGATAATGCCAACCGCGCCCAGGCCCAGCGTCACCAGGCCCACGCCGCCGAGAAAGATGTCCATGGCGTTGAAGATGGCCCCCACCATGCGCGCATTCTGAATGCTGTCCCACTCGTTGAAGGCGTCCTTGAGAGCCGGATCGAAGCCGTGGCGCTGGGCAATGATGCGATGCGCAGCGATCTTGGCCGCCGTGGCGTCGCCCTTGGTTGCCGGTTGATATTGAATGTAACTAAGCGCGTCGCGTGCAATGTTGTCGCCCTTCATGGCAAAAAGCTCTTGCATCGTTGTCAGCGGAATATATACCTTCTGATTGTCGTAATCGTTGTTGCCCTGGCCGATCATCTGCACGCGACCGACGACAGTGAAGCTGATGTCGTTGATGGTGATGGTTTCGCCCAGCATGGGACGTCCGGGAAAGAGGATGCTGGCGCCCTTGGAGCCGAGTACAGCGACGCGGCGGCGCTCGGCAAGATCCCCAACATTCAGGAAGCGGCCCTCGGCAATCGGCACAAAGCGGATCGCGGAAAAGTTCGGCTCCGCGCCCAGCACCGTGCCGGAGCTGTTGGCCCAGGCGCTGACCTCGTAGAGATCGCTGCGGCTCAGGTTGGCGGTGACGGCGCGAATCTCCGGAGCCGCGCGCAATGCGGCAATGTCGCCCAGAGTGAGCTGATAGGGGCGCATCCCGGTATGCTGGTTGGCCAGCGCGGGAATAGTGCCGTTGCTCATGAAGACCACGTCGTTGCCGAGATTGGCCATTTGCCTGTGGTTGCCGGAGCGGAAGCCCTCGCCGAGGCCGACCAGCACCAGCAGCGAGCCTACGCCCCATGCAATTCCGAACATGGTCAGAAAGGAGCGCAGCTTGTTGGCCATGATGGCGCGGAAGACCTGGCCGAGAGTGTCGGAGAATCTCTGCATTGCGATAAAACCCGAGGGAGGGCGCTCGATGAATGATACGCTTTGTGCGCGCTTCCGGTTCCATCCAGAGAATAAATTATCCGCTCAAAATTCCCTTAATCCTTCCAGGAGCAGATCGCGCAAGCCGTGCAGCTCGCAGATGCGGGCCAGACCCTCCGAGTTTCTCCCCTGAGCCTTCAGCTTGAGAATTCCCGCCGCCATCTTGTGGAGCTGCGAGTGCAGTTGATCGAGGGCGCGGAAGGCGGGCCGCTCGCTTTGCAGGCTATTGCGCCGCGCGGCCAACCATTCGCTGAAGCGGCACTTATCTTCTTCCATCCTCGGCGGAAGATAGCGTTCTTCTTTGAGGAAGGCTTCAATCGCCGCAATCCAGGTTCGATGCTCCACGTAGGCGTAGAGCAGCGGCCGGTTTTCCTTGTTGACCGGGAAGGCCTCGACCCAGCGCGGATCGGGCCGCCAGGTTGCAATCCAATCCTGCATCTTTTCCGGCGGCATGGGGCGCGCGATGAAGTAGCCTTGAGCCATCTCGCAGCCCATCCACAGCAGCATCGTTCCATGCTCGGCTGTCTCCACGCCTTCGGCAATCACTTCGCGGCGGAAGGCCGCGGCCAGCCCCAGCACACCTTCAAGAATCGTCAGATCCTCGGGATCGTCGAGGATGTCGCGCACAAAGCTTTGATCGATCTTGAGAATGTTGGCGGGAAGTTTTTTCAGATAGGCGAGCGAGGAGTAGCCGGTGCCAAAGTCGTCCAGCGAAAAGGAGACGCCGATCTCGCGGCAGCCGCTCATCATCTGCGAGATCTGCGCAATGTCGCGCAGAGCGCTGGTTTCCAGAATCTCCAGCTCCACGCTCGATGGCTTGACGTGCGGGTGCGCCGAAAGCAGAGCGGCCAGCCGCTCCACAAAGATTGTCTGCTGCAACTGACGGGAGCCGACGTTGATGCTGACGGGAAGATCCAATCCCGCCGCGCGCCACTTTTCCATCTGGCTTAGAACGCTGTCGATCACCCATTCGCCGACATCAATCGCCAGCGCATGGTCCTCGATCACCGGCAGAAATGCGTCGGGCGGCAGCAAGCCGCGCTCCGGATGCTGCCATCGGATCAGCGCCTCCGCGCCCACTACTTCGCCGGTATTCATCTTCACTCTAGGCTGGTAGTAGAGCACGAACTCCCGCGCCACGAGTGCCTGTCGAATACGATCCAGGTCTTCATGATGGCCGCGAACAGTGCGATCTTCAAAGGAGTCGAAGATGTGATAGCGGTTTCCTCCCGCCAGCTTGGCCTGATACATCGCCTGATCGGCCTGACGCAGCAGTTGATCGGACTCCATGCCATCCGCATTCGGATAATAGGCTATGCCGATGCTGACCGTAGCTTGCAAACTCACTTCGCCGATCCGCGCCGGTTCCGTTGCCGCGGCCAGCAGCCTATCGAGCGCCGGAAATGCATCTTCGATATTGGCCAGGTCGTGCAGCAGCGCGACAAACTCGTCGCCGCCCAGCCGCGCCAGCGTATCGCCCTCGCGCAGCGACTGCTTCATGCGGTTGGCCAGCAGCTTCAGCAACTCGTCGCCCACGTGATGCCCATGCAGGTCGTTGACGGCCTTGAAGCCGTCGATATCCAGATAGGCCACGCCCATCAACTGCTTCCGCCGGTGAGCCTGCGCCATCGCCTGATGCATCCGGTCGGAGAGCAGCACGCGGTTCGGCAGTCCGGTCAGCATATCGAAGTGCGTGATCTCTTCCAGCCGGTTCTCTTGCTCCTTGATCGCGGTGATGTCAGAGAATTGCGCCACATAGTGATGAACGCCGCCCTCCGCGTTCCGCACCGCGCTGATGGTCAGCAACTGCGCGAAATTTCGTCCCGCCTTGTTACGGTTCCACAGTTCACCCGACCAACTCCCGGTCTCGGTCAGCGCGCGCCACATCTCGCTGTAGAACTCCGCGCTCTGGCGGCCCGACTTGAGCAGGCGCGGGTTGCGGCCCAATACCTCTTCGCGTTCATAGCCGGTAATTCGCGTGAAGGCGGCATTCACATCGAGAATCGCGCCGTCGCCCGCGGTAATCATGATGCCTTCGCGGGAGTGCGAGAAGATGCTGGCAGCCAGTCGAATCTGTTCCTCGACACGAATAGGCTTCCCGGCTTTGTCGTCTGGCAATTCAGCAATCGCATCGCTGACGATCAGTGCAGGCAGACGGTCCGTGAGCTCCAGGCGGAGCGTGGCTTCAAGGTTGGAACCGCTCATAGGGTTTTCATCGTCATTACTCGTCCGCTTAATGAATTCCAACCCGGCGATTGTCTGAAGTAAAATACGCGTCCGCCCCTTATTCTGTAGACAGCCGTGACCGCGACCAAAGCCACTCCCGCCCAGCGCCTGCGCGAAATGCACGAGCGGCTCGCCCATGCCTATGGCCCTCAGCACTGGTGGCCCGCACAGACGCCCTTTGAGGTCATCCTCGGCGCATATCTCACGCAGAATACCGCCTGGCAGGCCGTCGAGCGCTCGCTCGACAATTTGCGCAAGGCGGGAGCGCTTACTGTTGACGGCCTGCGCGCGCTCACCCTCGAAAAACTCCAGCGCCTCATCAAGCCCTCCGGCTTTCCCACGCGCAAAGCTCCCGCGCTCAAAGCTTTTGTCGCTTTGCTCGACGCCGAGTTCTCCGGTTCGCTCGATGCTCTTGCCGCCACACCCACTGATGCTTTGCGACGCCGTCTTCTGGCTCTTCCCGGCGTTGGTTCCGAGACAGCCGATGCGATTCTTCTCTACGCTCTCGGCCATCCCGTTCCAGTCGCCGATGAATATCTGCGCCGCATCGTCGAGCGCCATCGGCTCTTGACGCCTCCGCCCACCCGCAACCGCAAAAGCTATGACGCCCTGGCCGATCTCACACGCAAGGCCTTCGCCCGCGACGCGTCGGAAGAACATCCCATACTCTTCAATGAGTTTCACGCACTCACGGTTGCTGTTGGCAAGGCGCACTGCCGCCGCACCGCCAACTGCGTCGGCTGCCCTCTGGCTGCTGATCTGAAGAGGCTCTGAAGGTAGCTCGTCCTGAGGGGACCGCTCTGCTTACCTTTTCGCAACTTGTTTGTTACTGACGAGATGTAAATTCTCTCATCTGCATCCAATTTGCAAGCTGATACGGTAGGATTGTTAAAAATAGCGGACAGAGGAAGCGAACCGATGCCACAGACCGGCTCTTCTACAATGCAGTTAACCCGCGCGGCCGACTACGGTATTCGCGTCATGATCCATCTGGCCACGCTGCCCGCTCATCAGCGCACGCGGCTGCCCGCGCTTGCTCGCGCCACCGGCGCGCCCGCCAGCTTTCTCTCCAAGGTTTTGCAAGCACTTTGCCGCGCCGGATTCATCGCCTCTCAACGAGGCCAAACCGGCGGATTCGAGTTGCTCGACACCGGTCACAAGGCGACGATCCGCGAGGTGATTGAGGCTATCGACGGTCCCATTCGCCTGAATCTCTGTCTGGTCTCCGGGGCCTCTTGCAAGCGCAAGAGCCACTGCCCCGCGCATCCGGTCTGGGAGAAGGCTCAGGAGGCGATGATGGAGGTGCTGAACTCGACTACCGTTGCCGGCCTCGCGCTCCAAGCAGCGGCGCCGCGCATCTGATTCGCGCCTCAGCTCAGCAACTGCTTCGCGACTTTGACGTAAAGCTCTACCGCATCCTGGAGCTCTTTTTTCGACAACTTCTCCTGCGGCGTGTGGGCCACATGAATCGACCCTGGCCCCAGCAGCAGCGGCTCGCCCCAGTTGCTCAGTTGCGGAATGTCGGTCGAGAACTTCGCGACCATTGTCGGCAGCCCCTCGACAGCGCGCAGCCGGATAAACGGCATATCGAGCGTGAACTCCACCTCGGCCTCGTCGCCGGCCACTTCCACCAGTTGCGCGCGCACCGGCATCGAGTCCGTCACCGTCCGCACCAGCACCTGCGCCTCGGCCTTGTCGGCGATCACATTGGGCGCGTGTCCGCCGTGAATCTGCCCGATATTCAGCGTGCTGACGCCGATCCCCTCCTGCTCGGCAAGCGGCATCTGGAGCACGCGGGCCAGTACGGCAACGAGCTTATGCACCGCGCTATCGCCCAACTCCGGATACGCCGAGTGCGCCATCTTTCCCGACGAGCGGAAGACCGCGCGCAGTGCGCCCTTCGAGGCCAGCGCAAGGCGATTGTCGGTCGGTTCGCCGTTAATCAGAAAGCGGCTGCCCTTCGATGCCGCATTGGCCGCCTTCG
The DNA here is from genome assembly GCA_964408275.1 of uncultured Occallatibacter sp. GTDB lineage: Bacteria > Acidobacteriota > Terriglobia > Terriglobales > Acidobacteriaceae > Telmatobacter. The sequence continues at coordinate 20,958 of CAYOYX010000023.1, read as the reverse complement.
CGCCGGCAGAGTCGCGCTCTTCGCCGCTGACAAACAGCAGTCCAATCTTGTAGCCTGCCGCCCGCAGCGCCTCAGCCGCAGCCGTCTGCGCGGCCAGAATTCCTTTGGCGTCGCAGACTCCGCGCCCGTACAAAAACTCCGCGTCCTCGCTGAAGGGGATATATGGCGGGACCGTATCGATATGCGTGGAAAAAACCAGATCCGGGGTCTCGTTCGCTTTGCCCGCATAGATATTCCAGCGCGGGCCGCCTCCGGCATTCTCCTTGGGCTGCTCAACCGGCGTCTTTTCCACAACCCAGCCGCGCGCACTCAAAAAATCGGCAAGAAAATCTCCCACCGCGCCCTCGTGGTAGGTGGTGGATTCAATCTCGCACAACTGGCGTGTAAACGTGATGGGATCAAGCAGATTCAGGGAAGCGGCATTCGGCGGACAATCACTCATAGTACTGCCAGAATAAACTAACAATCACCCGCCTTGTCTCACAACACGACTATATCTGCCACGGAAAACTCAAAAAACTCCACTCGTCCTATCTCTGTCGTGTATGATCTCTTTATCCATTAAAAGCCTCAAATCTTATACTGGAATCATTGCTCTGCAAGAGAGGAAGCGCCTGAAATGGATAGAAAGGCAAGATGATGAAACGCTTTTTTCTCTTCTCGCGTCCGACATCACAGGTCGGAATGTCTTTGCCGTCGAAAACTTTGATTGGAATGCGAGTAAGCATCTCACTCGCTGTCTTCAGTCTCATTCTGCTGGCGTTGGGAGTTTTGCCTTCCTTGGCTCAAGCGCAAACTTGCAACTTAACACAGCCATTAATCTCTGTTTTAGGCGGCAACTACACCGTAGCGCAGATGGTAACGGTGGTTGAATCCGACACGAATACCGTTATCTACTACACAACGAATGGACAACCTGCATGGATTAATGGACCCAGTGCGTCTCAGAGTGGTCCAACTCCATCGGCCATCAAGTACTCTGGACCGTTTGAAGTCTCCACTTCATCTTACCTCCTTGTCGTAGCATGGGACTCTCGGTGCAATTCATGGTATGCCAATAGCAGTCAGATTGATTTCACAACAGCGGCCCAGGACTTCTCGATTAGCATTTCGCCTTCATCGTTGACCGTAGATGTTGGAAAAACTACCACTGCGACAGTCACAGTGACACCATCAAATGGCTTCAATAACCAGATAGCCTTTTCCTGCTCTCAATCGAGTAGTGTCCTATGCAGCTTTTCTCCACTTGAAGTGACTCCTTCGGGTTCAACCACGGTCCAACTTACTGTGGTCGGCCTTCCGCAGATTGCATCACTGCACCGGAAACCCTCGCCATTCTTTCCAGCTACGGCGCTGGCCGGAGTCTTATGCTTATTCGGCTTGAGAAGGTGTTACAGGTTGCGGCTGATGGTGCTTGCAATGGTTGCATTCGCCAGCTTGGGTATGCTCTCCGCCTGTGGAGGCAGCAGTCCGACACCAGTTTCCCCTGGGACTGTAACAGTGACTGCACAGATGACAAATGTGACTATCTCAGAATTGCAGCATACAGCCAGTATTTCATTCTAATAGTCTGCGCCAGCCAGACTGCTGCGAAATCAAGGCCTCTCCCGCAAGGAAGGGGCCTGCATTTTTGCCGTGGAAGGCCAACAGATGCAGCATTGTTCCCCGATAGACTTTTTCCTCCAATTCCGTCTCGCACAGTAACTGCCGGTTTTTCCGCAGCCTGTTGAGCCACACAAACTGCATCCCTTTGCAGACTGCTGCATCTTTCTTCATAAGTTCGCTGCGTTTGCTGCAAACGCATAAAGAAATCTTTACGTATAACGAGTAGAATGGTGTGTGGAATGACTACGAAAAATACCGCCGTCGAACGCAATTTCCCTCATCAAGCGAGTCTCTTCCCTTGTCAATCTGAGCAGCAACAGCCGGCCTTTGACAGTTGTAGAAGGGAGCGGATCTAATGGCTCCTGTCAGCAGCGATTTCGCCCTCGATGCCCTGCACACCACGGCGACACAAATCTTCACTGGAGCCGTCGAGGCCTGCAACATCGCTTCCGCCTTCGACCGCCGCATTCGCTTTGAAGGCAACACCATGCATCGCCTTCTGCCTGATGGCAGCGGCCCGGAATCGATCTGCCTGGGCAACTATAAAAAAGTCTTCGTCATTGCGCTGGGCAAGGCAGCCGGTCCCATGCTTGATGTTCTGATGAGCCGCATGAGCCGCCGCCTCGGCTTGCGCGGCATCTGCTGCTCCAATCAGCTTCCCAAGCATCGCGACTGGCGCTTCCGCTACTTCGAGGGCGGTCATCCAACGCCTAACGAAGAATCTTTCGCCGCCGCCCGCGCCGCGCTCGCGCTGCTGCGCAAAGCCCGCAAAGACACACTCATCTTTTTTCTCATCTCCGGCGGCGGCTCGGCGCTCTTCGATCTGCCGCTTGATTCGCAGATCTCACTCGATGACACCATCGCCTTTCATCAACTGCTGCTCGACTCCGGCGCGCCCATCAGCGAAGTCAACACGCTGCGCAAGCACTTCTCGGCCGTCAAAGGCGGACGCTTGGCTATCGCCGCTCCCGAAGCCGCCAAGGTAAGCCTGCTGCTGCCCGACGTTCCCTTGCGCTCGCTCGATGCGCTCTCCAGCGGCCCCACTTCGCCCGATCATTCCACTGTCGCCGAGGTTCGCTCCCTGCTCGATAAGTACAACCTCAAGGCCAAGCTCCCATCCGCAGTCGGCGCCTTCTTTGAGCGCGAAGACCTGCCTGAGTCGCCAGGGAACAAAAGCTGGCGTCCGCCCTTCTTTCCCAAGCTTTCCATTCCCGGCTTCAAGTCCGCGCGCCGTATTACCACCGCGGCCCAAATGAGCGGCGAGGACGCGCCCTTCCGCGATTCGGTCTTCGAGATTCTTCTTTGCAGCCACGACCTGGTCGAGAACGCCCGCGCTCTTGCCGAGAAGGCCGGCTACCACACCGTCGTCGACAACACCTGCGACGATTGGGATTATGCTGACGCCGCTCGCTACCTTCTTGAGCGCTTTCACTCTCTGCGCGCCATGCATCCGCGCCTCTGCCTCATCTCCGCCGGCGAGGTCACGGTCACCATCGATCGCACACCCGGATCAGGCGGCCGCAATCAGCAATTTGTCATGGAGTGCGCCCTGGAACTGGAGAGCTATCCCGGCGAACATCTCACCGTGCTCAGCGCCGGCTCCGACGGCATCGACGGCAACACGCAGGTTGCCGGAGCCATCGCCGACCCCACCACTGTCACCCGCGCTCACGCCTTTGGCTTCCACCTCAAGGCCGCGCTGGCCGCCTTCGACGCTTGCCCCATGTTCTCGGCCCTCGGCGATGCCGTTGTCACCGGACCCACGGGCCAAAATCTCCGTGACCTGCGTCTGCTCATCGCCGACAATGAATGACTCTATCCTCTGCTAACCTCCATCGAATATATTGACTCTATGCCAGCTAGAGCGGTCTGCGGCAAACCGCTCTCTCTGAGTTCAACCAGGAATCTTTTGCGAGCGAATAGTGAGCGTCTGCTCCATGCAATCGGGAGGGTTTGATGAAGAATACCGACACCATCGAAATGGTTCTCAAAAGCAAAGCGAATAACAGCGTTTTGTCGATAACGCCCGATGAGCCGGTCTACAAGGCGCTGGAGAAGATGTCCGAGCACAACATCGGCGCACTGCTGGTCCTCGCCGACGATCATGTCGCCGGTATTCTTTCGGAGCGCGACTACGCCCGCCGCGGCGACCTCCAGGGCCACTCCGCCAAAAGAACCAAGGTTAAAAAAATCATGACCAGCCCTGTTCACTGTGTCAGCCCCTCGGAGACCGTCGATGAGTGTATGTCCATCATGACGCAGAAGCACTTCCGCCATCTTCCCGTCCTCAAGGACGAGAAGGTGGTAGGGTTGATCTCCATCGGCGACCTTGTCAAATGGGTCATCTCCGGCCACGAGCAGACCATCCAGGAGCTGCAGGGCTATATCACCGGCGCCTATCCGGCATAGGCTTCAGCTTTTTCTTTGCGCAGCGCCGCTGGAGTAGCCGGCGGATTTCGCCTTGAGCGTATCCTTCACGGCATACAACTTGAGCACATCGCCGGCTGTCTTCAGCTTGCTGATCGGGGTGATGGAGAAGTGCAGCGGCACACGCAGCATTGCGCTGCCGCCGCCGATCTGAAGCGTAATGTCGCGGTTGCTATCGACGATGCGCTGGATGACCGCGGTAATTGTTGGCAGATTGGCGGGACTGGGCAGAATCGCGAGCAGCGAGGAATCGCTCCAATAGAAGATCGTGTCGTCGCTGCGCAGGTTTCGCGTCAGAAAAGCGGAGACAGCCATGACGCAATCCTGAACGGCCTCCATGCCAAACCTGTCGTGAACAGAACTCAGACAGCTCAACTCAAAATGAACGACGTAGCCGCAGCCGCCCTCTTCCATGATATTTTTCAAATGCTCGATTGCGGCGTCGCCGTTACGCAGGCCAGTTGCATTGTCGTTGGCTGAAAATCGCTCCGCGGTCTTGGCTGGAGAGGCGCCGTCCGCCTTTGCCGGGCCATTGCGGGTGCGCAGAAAATCATTGAGAAGAATGAGAAAGCCATGAATCTCCTCGCTCGTGAGCAAGCTTCCTACCCTCTGCATCAGCGGCGCGGCCTCCTCGGAGGCGGGATCGACACCCATTCTGCTCATCAGATCACCAAGCAGATGCGAAACCAACTCTCGCCATCCGGAGCGTCTCTCCCGCATCGCGTTCTCCGCGCTGCGGTGATAGCGGTTGAACTCCTCGAGAACCCGCCTGACCTGCTCCAGATCGCCGGCCGGCAGCAGTAGTTTCTGAAGCTGCGGCGTCAGGCCGCCGACTTTGGCTTGAAATTCCTTGTATAGCCGGGGATCAAGTTCGGGAACATTTCGCGCCGCCTGCTCCATCAATTTGGATAGGTTGCCGCTCTCCATTACGGCTGCTTTTTCACCAGTCGCTGACGAATCGCAACAGCATTTCTCCTCCGACTCACAATGGATCATCGATGCACCCTTGCATATGAGATCGGCAATTCCGTAGGATTTCGATACTATTTTTTGCGGCGGATGAAGAACCTTTTCTGCATATGCGGGCCGTGGCGAATGCGGTGCCTCGCTACTTTGTCTGCGGATGGAAATCTATAAACCCGGCGCGCGCAACGCGGACCGAGTGGATGCCAGTCCAAGTAGCACGGCTGGCAGAAGGTTTGACATAGTCATATGACTAGTGATATGACTATATTGATGGAGGTTCTCATGCAGTGGCAAGTCTATGATGCGAAGGCGCGCTTCAGTGAGTTTCTTGACGCCACTCTGCGGGACGGACCGCAGGTTGTCACCCGCCGCGGCGTGGAGACTGCCGTGCTGGTTCCCATCGACGAATGGAAGCGGCTGAGGGGTTTGGCGCGACCGAATATCAAGGAGATTCTGCTCGATCCGGGTGGTCCTCGCTTTGAAGATATAGTGCCTCCACGCGGAGAGAATCCCAGCCGTCCTGCAGTTGAGTTCGAGTAAGTCCAATGTATCTTCTCGACACCAACGTCATCTCAGAGACGCGCAAGCCGCGTCCGCATCCGGCTGTTCTCGCTTGGATTCGCTCCGTCCGTGAGAACGAAATTTTTCTGTCCGCCGTCACTTGTGGTGAATTGCAGAAGGGCGTGGAGCTGACCAGGCGGCAGAATCTCTTGAAGGCTGAAGAGATTGGCGCATGGATCAACCATTTGGCTTCCACGTATGCCATCTTGCCTGCTGATGAGCCTGTCTTCAGAGAATGGGCAAGAATGTTGAAAGGCCGCGCTGAGCCGAAGTGGGAGGATGGATTGATCGCCGCCACCGCGCGCATTCATCGCCTGATTGTCGTCACACGCAATGTGAAGGATTTTACGGCCTTCGACGTGAAAGTCTTCAATCCCTTTCCCGACTCTGAGCCTTCAATTAATCCGCTTTCCGTTGATCCAGGAGAACCTGCTTGACCGTGGAACGCACTCAGCCCATCATCGGCGTCTTGGCTATTCAAGGCGACTACGCCGCCCATGCCGCAGCGCTTACCGTTTGCGGCGCAACATCGATTGAAGTCCGCAATCCTGCGGAGCTTTCCAGTCTTGACGGTCTGGTGCTGCCTGGCGGCGAATCCACCACTGTCCTCAAATTCCTGGAGAAGCACGGTTTCTTTGAGGCTTTGCGGAAGTTCTGCTCGAGCAAGCCCGTCTTTGCCACCTGCGCCGGAACCATTCTGCTGGCTCGCGAGGTTCTTCATCCGCCACAGCGCTCGCTTGGTGTCCTTGACGCCACGGTTGAGCGCAACGCCTATGGCCGCCAGATAGACTCCTCCATCATTACCGCCGAAACAACGCTCCCCGGCGGCCCACTGGAGATGGTCTTCATTCGCGCTCCGCGCATTACCGCGATTGGCCCAGGCGTCGAGGTTCTCGCCCAGCGCGACGGCTTTCCAACACTGGTCAGGCAAGGCCGTATCCTCGCAGCTACATTTCATCCGGAGCTATCCGCCGGACACCGCGTCCACAGCCTCTTCGTCGAGTCCGTCGCCGCAGCCAACCTATAATCGGCCCGGAAGCGATACACTCACTTCATGCGCTCACGCAACACAACCCGCATCAGTCTGACCGCACTGCTTGGCACCCCGGTCACCGACGCGCAGGGCCATCTCCGCGGCCGTCTCAAAGACATTGCCGTCGCCACCGGTGAGGATGCGGGCAAAGTCGCCGGCCTGGTGCTCAAAACCCGCGCCGGTCTCTGCATCGTCCCCTCGCATGAGGTGATGGAGACTCCCGCCGGCACGCTGGAATTGCGCTCCAGCGGCGCGCTGGTTCCGCTGGCCGATCAAGGAAATTATCTCTACTTACAGCAGGATCTGATCGACCGCCAGATCATCGATATTCACGGCCGCAAGGTCGTCCGCGTCAACGATGTTGATCTCGAATGGATGGGCCAGGGCGCGGCGCATCTGCTGCGCGTCGTCGAGGTCGAAGTCGGCCTGCGCGGAGCTTTCCGCCGCGTCTTCAAAGGCCTGCTGCCTCGCGCCGCTTTGGAATCGCTCAGCCGCAAATTCGCCTTTCGCGGCATTCCCTGGGAGTTTGTCGATGTCATCGAGGTCGATCCAGCCCGCCGCGTCAAACTGCGCATCGAGTACGAGCGTCTGGCTGGGATGCATCCCTCCGACATTGCCGACATTCTCGAAGACCTGGCTCCCGCCGAGCGCGAGGCCGTCTTCACCTCGCTCGACGAAGAAGTCGCCGCCGAGACACTGGAAGAGGTCGAGCCTAAGCTGCAAAAAGCTCTGCTGGAAAAGCTCGGCGATGAGAAGATCGCCGACATCGTCGAGGAAATGGATCCCGGTGCAGCCGCTGATCTGCTGGCAGAACTGCCCGAAGAGCAATCCGACGCCATTCTCGAAGAGATGGAACCGGAGGAGCGCCAAGAGGTCTCCGAACTGCTGGAGTTCGACGAGGACACTGCCGCCGGTTGCATGACTACCGACTTCGTTTCACTCCCAAGAAACTCGACCGTAGCCCAGGCCGTCGAGGCTCTGCGCGCCTTTGACGGTGACCCGGAGAGTGTCACGGAAGTTTATTTGCTCGACGAGAAGCGCGCGCTGCTTGGCGCCATCCCGCTTGCCCGACTGGTGATGGCCCAGCCGGAGACGCGGCTCTCTGTGCTCGCCGAGACGCGCGTTCTCTCCTGCCCCTTCCACCTCGGCCAGAACGATCTGGCCGAAATGTTCGACAAATACAACCTCCATGCTCTGGCCGTTGTCGATGCCAAAGGCAGCATGGTCGGAGTAGTCCAGGCCGATCACGTAATCAGCTTCCTTCGCGACAAGCTCTAAGCGGTTGTCACACCGCGACAAACAGGTTTTCGGCAAATGGCCATTCTTCGTCTACCCATTGCGCGATGCACTCAAAGCCTGTTAGCCGGGCCATTTCCAGAGGCTCGTCTTTCTGATACTTGTGACAACTCTCGGTCCAGATAGTTTCATCGCACTGGAGAGTGAAACTGGATTCTTCGATGGTGACTACTTGAGTCTCAGTGGAGCGGAGATGCATTTCGATTCGACGTTCGCGCGCATTGTATAGAGCAACGTGTTCAAATCGAGATAAGTCAAAATCACCTTCAAGTTCGCGGTTGATGCGCGCCAGCAGATTGCGATTGAAGGCCGCGGTGACGCCAAGCGAGTCATCGTAGGCGGGGATAAGCTGAGTCAACGGCTTTTCAAGATCGGTGCCGAGCAATAATGTATCGCCTGGTTCAATCGCCTGTCGAATTTTGCGCAGGAAATCTTCGGCGGGCGCGCGATCGAAGTTGCCGATGGAACTGCCGAGGAATAGCACCAAGATTGCGTCTCCCGGCCTGCGGCGAGCTACAGCGCGGCTGAGGCCATCAAGATACTCGCTTTCAAAACCGAGAATGCTCACATGAGCCAAGTCATCGAGTTCGCGTTCGCAGCTCACAAGCGCTGCTGAGGATATTTCGATCGGGCAGTAAGTCATCGACTGGTTGCGGGCGAGAGCTTCCAGAATCTGGCGGGTCTTTCTGCCGTTGCCGCTGCCGAGTTCAACAACCATGCCGTGAGCGGCGAGGTGGTCTGTAATCTCTTCTGAGTGACGGCGCAGAATCCTCTCTTCCGCATGGGTCAACCCATATTCAGGAAGCTTGGTGATTGCTTCAAACAACGCAGAGCCGATGTCGTCGTAGAGATACTTTGATGGCAGTTCTTTTTGCCCGGTTTTTTTCAACCCATAACGCACGTCTTCAGCGAACGAATTGACAACGTGGGTTGCGCCATTACGGATCAACATACACACTCCTTCAGTGATTCACACAGCGGAAAGATGCATAGACGTAGGGATAATGCGGCTGGAACCAATTGCGAAAGGAGCGCCGCAAGAAGCAGGCCGCAGTTCGCGGCGATCCGCCTTTGACAACAAAATGATCTTCATCAAAAAAACTTTCAGAGTAGCCGCGGTAAAAGGGAAAAGGCTCAAAACCCTCGAAGGGCGCAAACTGAGTAGAGGTCCACTCCCAGCCATTGCCGATTGCGTCCTCCAACCCGAAGGCGCTCAGGCCGCGTGGATAACTCCCAACCGCAACCGGATCCCAATGCTGGAAGTCAAAGTTACCACGCGTTGCATCAGGAGGCGCATCACCCCACGGATACGTCCGCTCAATTCCTCCCGGCGTTCCGTAGGCCGCGCGATGGAACTCAGCTTCGGTAGGAAGGGAACTGCTCACAAAACGCGCATAAGCGGCGGCCTCGGCATGGCTAAGATAGACTGGCCAGTCGAGCGGCAACTCGACCTCATCAAACATCGCCTGATAAGTCCACGTGCCTTGGCGGCCAATCCAAAAACGCGGATGGCTGATCTTCTGGTCTTTGATCCAGGCCCAATCCGCATCGCTCCAAAAACTATGTTCGTCATATCCGCCCTCGCGCACTAATCGGAGGAACTCTCCATTCGTGATCTTGTGGGCAGAAATTGCAAAGGCCGGCACTTCGACGGAATGTTCTTCAAACTCGTTATCCCAGCCGAAGGATTCGCCGTCGCGCGGAATTCCAAGCGTCGCTGTTCCTGCCGGTATATTAATCATTCGATCAGCAATAGGTAGCCTGGGTCGCGATTGAATGCGTTGATAACTCAACGGCGGAATCTTTCGCTCCGCGCTGAGTTGGTGAAGCATATACGCCAGAGTTTCCGCGTGCATCAACCGGTGTTCAATGGCTGCATTCAAAATAATTTCCGAAGAGTAATGCCAATTGTTTGACGAAGACTGTGAATAAGTTTCGAGTAAGTCATCAATTCTTTTGCGCACGCAAATGCTATAAGCATTGATCTCTGAAAGACGAGGCCAGTCAGAGGGCTGGTCATCTGGCAAGCCGCCATCCACCGGATCGATGCCGAAGGCAAAGAGACGGTCGAATTCCTTGTGCAGCGCTCCGAGTCCAAGCGCATGGCCTGCGATCAGATTCCAATCGAATGCTTCGAGATGTCCGATGTAAAAAGCGATTCGATGACGCTCTGGAATAGGCCTGTCATATAATGCATCCGGACGCATCAAACGAAACAAATCATCGGTCACACGCCGCGCTTCACTCAGGCGCGCCAGAAGTTGGTTTTGTGCGTTCAGTTGTGTTGAGGCAGCACTCATCTGCTTTTTTGCTCCGCAACAGCCACTCGTGAAAATGGCTCAATCATCAGGTCGTCAATGTAACACCATCCCCAGTCTTCACCCGGCTCAAGAGAGCGCATGATGGGGTGCTTTGTTTTTTTGAAATGCTTAGTAGCGTGCTTATTCTTCGACGAATCGCAGCAGCCGACATGGCCGCAAATCTCGCACAGGCGCAAGTGGACCCATGAGTCGCCCATCCGCAAACATTCTTCGCATCCATCGGTATTAGGAGATGGGTTTTGTATCTGCTCCAGGTGTAAGCAAGCTATCTGCATCGATTGCCTCCTGTTGCGTGCTGCTTTTTGGTTGAGTTAGCGGCAAGAAGACTTGGAAGCGCGTGTCGCCGGGATGCGAAGTAACGCGAATCTCGCCATGATGATTCCTGATGATGCGGCTCACAGTATCCAGTCCCAGCCCCGTGCCTTCGCCTACGCCTTTGGTGGTGAAGAATGGTTCAAAGATGTGCGACAAAACATCAGGTGGAATTCCAGAACCGTTGTCTCCAATTTCCACGAGCACACGTTCTAGCTCGCGCGCCGTACGCACCCGCAGATCGCCTTTTCCGTGCATTGCCTCGATAGCGTTGGTCATCAGATTCGTCCAAATCTGATTGAGTTCTCCGCCAAAGGCGCAGATGCGCGGCAGGCTTGCGTCATAATCGCGAATCACGTTGATTCCGTCCTTGATCTTATGGTGAAGAATTGTAAGTGTATTCTCAATCCCTTGATGAAGGTCAACTTCCTTCATCGCTGCCTGATCCATATAGGAGTACTCTTTGACGGCCTTGACTAGCTCCGAGATGCGCCGGGTGCTGATTTCAATCTCGTCGATTAATTTGGCAATAGTAAGCAGTGAAGCGATGCGGATCAGAGCATCGGACAACACCTCATCTCCAACCTGACTCGCCAGCTTATCGAGCCTTGGGATTTCCACGCCGGCATCGGCGATTGTCGGTGCGATCTTCCAGGCATCCGGCACATGATGCGCTTCGAGCCATGTCGTGATGCGTTCTTCGCGATCGCTCTTGGCCAATGGATTAGTGAAAGCGCCGGTCGTCTGCCGTGCCTCACGCTCGAAGCTGGTAATCGCCTCTCGCTGCTCGGCGGGAATGGCGTGGCGCGCGAGGCGAATACTGGCGTCTCGCACTGTCTCAAGCGCCTCGCGAAGGTTCGCTGTAGCCCGCTGAGCAGCGGCAGCCGGATTGTTCAGTTCATGCGCCAGACCCGCGGAGAGCTTGCCCAGCGCCACGAGTTTGTCTCGTTGAGTCTCGATTCTCGTAGTCTCGCGAATACGGTCGGCCATGATGGAAACCAGGCGCTGGCCGAGCAGCGGCATACGATGAAGCATCTCCGGGAAAAGGCTTCTGTGAAGGATGGCGACGCGAGTGGGAACGACGGCGCGAGTGGTGCCGCCGTAGTGCGTGAGACGCGAGTACGGAAGCAGGCCGGTAACTTGCCCAGCAAATCCTCTGAAGATAATCTCGCTCGCGCCACTTCCCCGTTGAATCTGCATCTCTCCTTCAAGAATTACAGTGAGATGGTCCAGCGGTTCACCTTCGCGGCCCATGATCTCTCTCGGCTGGAAGTGCAACTCCTGAAGATGTTCCGCCAGCCATGCTAGCTGGTCGCGGGGCAAGTCTGCGAAGACCTCGATCTTGCTCAGCTCATCGATCAAGCTGGTGCCCGCCGCACTCATAAGGTTCTGCGCCACATTACACCTCGCTGAGATATTGATGAGTGAACTGCACGGCAATCGAGCCTTCGCCCACGCCCGATGCAACTCTTTTTACCGATCCGTGGCGAACGTCTCCCGCGGCAAAGACGCCGGGCACGCTGGATTCGACCCAATACGGATTCCGTTCCAATTGCCATCCCTTCGGTTTCTTCCCGTCGCGCAGCAGGTCTGTGCCGGTGAGGATGAACCCGCGCTCGTCGCGCTCGACCACACCAGAGAGCCAATCCGTGTTCGGTTCCGCGCCAATGAAAATCGCCAGCAGATTTGTGGGCGCCATTGAAGTGTCGCCAGTCTCGGCGCAATGAATGGAGATAGCCTCCAGGTGCGTGTCGCCATGAACTTCCTTTACCTGACAGTGAGTTCGCACCTCGATATTCGGCGTCTTGTTGATCTGGTCAATCAGGTATTGCGACATGGTCGCGGAAAGTGACGGGCCGCGCACCAGCATCACCACGAGCCGCGCAAACTTTGAGAAGTACATTGCTGCCTGTCCGGCGGAGTTGGCGCCGCCGACAATATAAACGTCCTCGCCTTTGCACTCCATCGCTTCGGTCATCGCCGAGCCATAATAGACGCCGCATCCTTGCAGCCGCTCCGCTCCCGGCACGTCGAGTTTGCGATACGAAACGCCGGTAGCGATCAGCAGCGCTTTGCAACCAATATCCGGTCCCGCCGCCAGCTTGATGATCCGCGAAGCGCCTTCCGCGCTGAGGCCGGTTACCTGCTGCGGAGTGAGAATCTCCACTCCAAAACGCCTTGCCTGTGCAACCGCGCGCCGCGCCAGATCGCCCCCGCTCAATCCGGAAGGAAAGCCGAGATAGTTTTCGATGCGGGAACTCATCCCCGCCTGACCTCCGGGCGCTTCCATCTCAATCAGCACCGTGCTCAGGCCCTCTGACGCTCCGTAAACGGACGCCGCCAATCCGGCAGGCCCGCCGCCGACGATCACCAAATCGTAAAACGCAACTTCAGGCCGTATGCGCAGACCAAGCTTCTCAGCTAACTCACTGACGCTCGGATTTGCCAACGAGGTGCCATCGGGAAAGAGCACCTTCGGCAGGCTGGCTGCATCAGCTCCGGCCGCATCCACCAAACGGCGCACCTCGGCAACTTGACCGGCCGTTTCCACATCGATCCATTGATATGGTGTCTGGTTACGCGTGAGAAAATCTCGAATCGCATACGACTGGGGAGACCAGCGCGTTCCCAGAACGCGCACACCATCCGCGCGAGGCCGGTACGAACCCATCCAATCATCCAGAAGATCATCCAGCACGGGATAGAGATGTTCCTCTGGAGGATCCCACGGCTTCAGCAGATAGTGATGGATTCTGGCGTCGTTGATGGCGCGAATTGCCGCATCGGTGTCGGCATATGCAGTGAGCAAAACACGTTTGGCGCCGGGAAATATTTCCATCGCGTGGCCAAGAAATTCCACGCCGGTCATCTGCGGCATTCGCTGATCGACCAGCAGCAGCGCCACGGAATCATCACGACGCTTGAGTTCGCGCAGCGTCTCCAATGCGGACGCGCCCGATTCCGCGCGCATGACGCGATAACTCTCCGCATAGCGGCGTCGCAGGTCACGCTCGACAGCGCTCAAAACTTCTGGGTCGTCATCCACCGTTAACAGTACGGGCTTTGCCATCACATTTCCCTTACGCGGGCTTGTTTGGGCGTGCTGTGGGAGACTTCTTTATCTTGCCTTGCGTTGTCCGCCCCTTTGATGAGCCTCGGCTCGAAACGGTTTCAGCCTTTCTTCACAGCATGGCCGTCAATCTTCATTTCCACGTTGCAACCGAGCCAGCGGTACTGGGGTCAATCGAAGTGTGGATGCTCTCTCATATTCTTGTAATAAGTATTTGAATTGGGGAGTGAAGTATTTTCGGTCCTTTTCATTTTGATGTTTATGGAAGTAAAAAGTTTCTTGAGTAGCGATCTGCGCCGGAGCCTTGTTACGAATGCCGGTGTTTTTACTCATCGAGCGCGACCGTCTAATAGCTCAGTCTGTGGTTATTATCCGAGATGCATTTTGTGATTGAATAAAGATGCCGGAGTTGGCAGATCAACTCCGGCGAATGTTTCAGCTCGATTCGATTTACTGATGATGGAAATCGAAGAGACTGAAGAGATCGTCAATGGCAGGACTGTTGACCGGCACGTAGGGGTTATTGTACGAAGCAACTGGATTGGGGAAGTTGTCGCGGCTGCGCTTGGTGATCGTCGGCAGCCCCCAGTTGGCTTCAATGAATTTGATGATCGAAACGTGATCGGCATACTCGTGAGCGATGTGGCCCGGACGTGAATACGGAGATACGACAAGCAAAGGAATACGCGTGCCGTCGCCGAAGTAGTCCAGCGGCTGAACATAGCCTGAGTCGTAGTAGCCGCCGCCTTCGTCGAAGGTGATAAAGATCGCAGTCGAGGCCCACAGCTTCGGATTTGCCTGAACCGCATCCACGATCTTCTTCACGAAGGATTCAAAAAGATCCAGCTTCGATGAGGCAGGATGACCATCGACGAGTCCGCTGGGCTTGACGATGGAAACAGCGGGCAGAGCGCCATTTGCAATGTCGCTGTAAAGGTTGGCTGTGTCCTGGATATGGGCTGTGCGAACAGATGCGTTCGCCATGATCGATGTGTCGTACTGGAAGGGATTGCAGATATTGCAATACTCATCCGTGTTTGCTCCCATGGCGCCATAATTGAGCTGATAGGGGTCGGGAACATAATTATTCCACTGATCGCCGTAGTATTTCCATGAGACGCCGGCCTTGATCAGCGAGTCGCCAATGCTTGGAACCGAGGACGGGGGAATGGTGAACGCGGTGTTATTGACGTTGGTGTCAATGTAGGCGTTGTTGCCATTGCCGAAGTATCCGGGGTTGTAGTTATTCAGAAGATAGTAGCGGCCTGCTTCGCAACGCGGGTTGATCGGGGTTGGCAGCGAGTGCAGATAGTTCACGATCGGAGCAACGCCCGGCTGCGTCGTATCGGAGCAGTTAGTGTACGATCCGCCGCCGTATTGAGCCGAACCGAAACCTCCGCCGCCGTAGCCGTCTTCTGAATACCAGTTGTTGGTGTTTTGCGCAGGATTCGGATTCTCGATTTCGTCGACGACGCCAGCGTCAGGAGTGCCTGAGTAAACCGTGACGTTGTGCGGCGGAACAGCTGCGTGACCGTTGCCATCGCTAAACCAAATCGCGTCGGCGTGGCCGAACATGATGTGGTTCGCGCCCGTGCCGCCGTTCACCGACTGATGAAAGTTGTCGCTCATCGAATAAGTGTCGGCGAGTTGTTTGAAGTAAGGCGCATCGCCTTTTTGAACATTGTAAAAACCCATCGCCGTCGAACCTTCGCCCGTTGTGACGGCGGTCGGCGAATACTCAGTGCTGAAGTCAGCGGGTTGAGTTACGCCGTTGGTGCCTGCGCCCACTGTGACTTCTACCCAGGGAAACAGCTTGGCGTCGCAACCGGAGGGGTTTTCCCAGGTCGCGTGATCGACGCTGCAATCCAGTTGCTGCCACATCTGATAGAAGCGGTGAACCGGGCTGGCAGCGTATGCGTTATAGGTAAACGTGCTTCCGTTGGTCAATTGAAACGGACCGGCGGGAAGTGCATCCACATTGCTGATGCGTTGATCGGGAGTCTTGCTGGTCTGCCCCGTGCCGCCGCCGATGAGCTCTTGATAGCCCTCTGCGGTCAAGCCGTTCTCAGATTGCTGGGCCAGTGTAAGGCTGTCGCCTGGGATATAAGAGTCCTTTGGTCCGCCAACCAGAGGAGCGGGAAGCACATCTCCTGCGAAGGAGGATTTGGCCGGATTCAGAAGGAACGCGTCAGACTGTTGGTCGGTGGCTGCGCTCTGCTCGGCCTTGCTGAAGTTGGGGCCTTGCGTTCCATCAGCTTTTACAATTCCTTCCGACAGAAGGTTGTGGATATGCTCCCTGGGATTTTTCGGCACGTAGGTGGCAAAAACGTGGTCGAAGCTGCGGTTCTCGCCGATGATGACAATCACATGCTTGATGGGTGTTCTAGTATCGTTGTCACAAAAATTGGTTTGAGGTGGTTCGGCGGCGAATGCGCTGCCAATCGCGAGCTGGAATATCACGGCGGATACCAGCCCCGTCCTCGCAGCCTCGATGGCTGTAAGTACGAAGTGCTTGATTTTCATCTAGAAAACCTCCGGGGGAATGCCGGGTCTTTGCTTCGGCTGGATGAAGGATGGGCCGGCAAGATTACAAGCACTTTTGCAGAGTTTTAATAAACGATTAAATTGGACAAAATATATCCACAATGGCTGCTATCAAAGAAGGCATGACACTGGATTCAAGAAAAAGTACGGCCCAACATTACTTGCCTTGCGCCGGTTGTTCGCTTCCGCGCGGGCTTGGGTCGACGCGAATCGATCCCATCATCCCCTTGTCTTCGTGTTCCAGCAGATGGCAATGGTAAACGAAGGTGCCCACTATATTGGGATCGCGAAAATCCATGCGCAGGCGAACGCTGGGATAGGTGAGTGCCCGGCCATTGTAGTAAGGCACATTCACCGTGTCGCGGAGAAAGTTTTCATTCACGGGTTTTCCAAGGTAATCGAGAAGCAAAAAATGCAATTGGTGAATGTGAAAGGCGTGCAGCTCATTCGAGCGATTTTCGATGATCCAGTCTTCCACGGTTCCCTGCTGCGCAATCATATTCGGAACGCCTGAATTCATATCGAACATCTTCGGCTCTTCTCCATCCACGGTCAGATAAAATTCCACCGCGCTGGTAGGATCATCGGGAACCGCAAGTTTCTCGGAAAAATAGAGCCGCCTTACGCGCGCCGGAGCAACATTTCCAAGCCAGACCTTCTCCGCCGTTTGAAGCGGCTTGGGAGTGCTTTGCAATATTGATCGCGGCTCGGGCGCGGCGGCGGAGGCCACAATCGAAGCCAGCGCGCGATTCGGATCATTTTCGCCTCCGGGACCGGTGTCAACAGTTCTGGTAACCAATAATCCCGCCTGACCTTCCATCGGTCCCGTAACGATGAACTCCGCTCGCGCGCCCGGAGGAAGGCCGATGTGATTTTGCGGCTCTGTCGATTCGCCCGTTGTGTCGTTATGAGTCATGGGAACCCCATCCATCGCCACTAGCTCGAGCTGCTGCGGAACGCGGTCGAAGAGAACGGCAAGATTGAGGTACGTGATGGCCGATGCGTTCAACACGCGCCATAACTGACGTTCCTTCGACCTCATCTGAATCACTGCGGGAGGGTAGTCAGGGTAGGGAACCGGCACATAGTTGATAGATAAATCCTTGGCCGGTTTTCCGAAGCCCGTGCCTGTATTCGCCGCATCGCCATCCCTGTCGACAAGAAACTTTGGAACCACAGGCTCGGACTTCGACGGCGGCGCGATGGGGTTGATGAGATCCTGGTCGCGAATAATAAAAACGCGCTCCGGCAAGCCCGCCGTCGTCTTCTTGACTTGCTCGATTCCTTCAACGATTAGCGCGCCGGATGCGCCTCCTAGTATTGGAGTTTTACTGAAGCCGTGAATATGCGGATGGTACCAGTAGAGTCCCGGCGGTTCATCGTCGGGAATGCGAAAGCGATACTCGAAGGGCGTGTCGCCGGGCTGGATCGAAGTTTTTAGAACCTCATCCTGATGACAGACCGGAGGAATTGTAAGCCCGTGAAAATGGAGGTTGGTCGAGAGCGCGCTCATAACGCCGCTCGCGCAAGGGTCTTCACTTCGGGCACTGCGCTTATCCATGTGCATCCCGGGATGGACGTGCGCGGGCTGAGTTGCATCGGGACCGAGATTCGTCAGCGCATTTTTGAGATGAAGAATCACCAGATCGCCGGGACGCACGCGCAGATTCGGCGATTCGCGGCCCGCCGCATCGATGTAGCAGTAGCGAGTGGAGCCGTCTGGACTCGCCGCATTCCAGATCGTCAGTTCCGTTTCCAGCACGCCGTTTCTGCTGCGCAAATCCGCTGGCTCTTCGACAACGCTGCCGACGGCGGGACGCTGACATACACTCTTCGCGGATTCAGCGATCAGGGGAAGACACGTAGGCAGGACAAGCAATGCGCAGGCTGCGAGTAAGGCTGATCGGATGGATATCTGCATGGAGGTAGTTGCACTCAGGTCTGTTTGATAAACTCATTTGCTATCGCGTAACAAGACTACTGTAAGTTTATTATCAGCACGAACGTTAAATTTCGATGAAACAGAACTCAGACTTCAAAATGATTCACGAACAGCGAACGAGGGGCAAGACGACAAAGCTCACCCCACGAGCTTTAATTCTGAATGGAGCTATAGCTTCCGAAATCTCTTGGCGCTTTATCTGGATGGCTCTTATTTTCTACTTATAGGTACCACAACATTTTGGTCTCAGCCGAGGGCGATGACGACGGCGCCGACTGTGATGAGCAGGCCACCGATGATGGCCGGCGGGGTGAGTTTTTCTCCGAGGAGCAGACCGGCGAAGACGATGACGAGGGGAACGCTGAGTTTGTCAAGCGGGGCGACGCGCGAGGCGGGGCCGAGTTGGAGGGCGCGGAAGTAACAGAGCCAGGAGAGACCTGTGGCAAGGCCGGAGAGCGTGAGAAAGAGCAGGGTGCGGCGGTCGAGGGCGCGCAACTCGGCGAATGCGGCGAGGCCGGAACCTGCGCCCGTTGCGGCGGGACGAGCAAACGCGAAGACGATGGTCCAGGCAAAGACCACGACGACGCTGGTGCGCAGCGCGGTGGCGAGATTCGAGTCAACGTGAGCCACGCCGACCTTGGCCAACAGGGCCGTGGCGGCGGCGAAGCAGGCAGAGAGCAACGCCCAACCAATCCAGTTCATGGAAGCTATCTTACGCGCTGGGGGTGCGGGGTTAAGTGGTATTTACATTTATTTCATGATTCGTTTTTTGAGTAGTCAGCGAGTGAGCTATGATTCGAGGCGGCAAGCTCTACACTGAGATTCATGGAGACGGGCAGGGCGAGCAAGACGGCGCTGGGCGTGGCGATACGGCGGGCGGCGCATCAATTGATCGATCTGCCTCCGGTGCTGGTTGATCCGATTGCCGCGCGGCTGGTGGGCGAGAGTTATCCGGCAAAGATGGAGCGCGCGATGCACGCGGTGGGGCGGGATTTGCGCGCCTTTGTGGCTGCGCGCAGCCGGTATGCGGAAGAGCGGCTGGCCGAGGCTGTTGAGTGCGGAGTGGAACAGTATGTGATTCTGGGCGCGGGGCTGGAGACCTTTGCCTATCGCAATCCGCACGCAGGGCTGCGGGTCTTCGAGGTGGATCTTCCGGCATCACAGAAGGCGAAGCGCAGAATGCTGGCGAGGGCGGGAATCAGGGAGCCGGAGGCGCTGAGGTTTGTGGCGCTGGATCTGGAGCATCACACGCTGGCGGAAGACCTCGCCGCTGCGGGCTTTGATGCGCAGAGGGCGGCGTTCTTTGGCTGGCTGGGAGTGATTCCTTATTTGACGCTGGAAAGTTTTCGCTCGACGCTGGGTGCGATTGGCGCGCTGCCGGAGGGAAGCGGCGTGGGCTTTGATTATTCTTTGGCTCCGGAGACGCTGAACGTGGCGGGCCGCGTGGCCTTTGATCGGCTGGCATGGCGCGTGGCCGCGGCCGGAGAGCCGCTGCGGCTGTTTTTTACGCCGGAGCGGATTGCGGCGGAACTTCGCGGCGCGGGGTTCAGGCGCGTGGAGCAGTTGGATTATGAGCAGCTCAACGAGCGCTACTTCAGGGAGCGAGCTGACGGGCTGAAGCTCTCGGCGGTGCGGCTGGGGATGGTGGCGTCGGCATGGGTGTGACAACGCGGCACCTGCGGTGCGGCAGCCGCGCTTCGCGCACAGCGTTCTTAGTTTTCCGCCCTTTCGCAAAGAACGCGGAAAGCACGGGGCACCCAAGATTATTGGAAAACGTCCGTCGCGGCTGCGCGATAAGATGAGTTATGCGCAAGATTGGTTTTGCATCGATTGCTTTTTTGTTGGCGCTCAGCGGCTGCGGCTACCATACTCTGGGCGCGGCCACGCATCTCCCGGCGGGTGTGCGCACACTGGCCGTGCCGGAGTTTGCCACGCGTGTTGAGGCTTATCACATTGAGACGGCGATGACGCAGGCGGTGATTCGCGAGTTTGCCACGCGCACGCGTCTGCGGGTGACGCCCGATGCCAGCGCGGACGCTGACGCCGTGCTGCATGGAACGATTCTCAAAGAGACTGTCGAGCCGCTGACCTATAACGCTTCCACGCAGGAGTCGTCGAGCTTTTTGATCACGATGGTAATTTCCGTGACGCTGAATGATCGCGACGGCAAGGTTCTCTACGAAAACAAAAATTACGTTTACCGCCAGCAGTATCAATCGACAGCCAACCTGCCGACCTTTTTCGAGGAGAGTCCCGCGGCTGTGGAAAGGCTCTCGCGGGATTTCGCGCGGCAGTTGGCGGCGGATGTTCTGGAAGGGTTCTAAAGGCAGGGAATAGGGACTAGGGAATAGGGAATAGAGCGCATGATCGAGCCAAACAATTCACGGAGGACGAGACGATGAGCGGCGCGCGCTGGGGAGCGGGATTTACCGCCGTGGGCCGTTTTGTGGCGGAGATCGAGGCCGCGGCCAGCGGCAAAGGTCCGCTGAAACCGGGATACGTGCTGGCCGGCGATGAAACCTTTCTGCTCGACCGCTGCCGCGCGGCTGTGCTCAAGGCTTATGTACCGCCGGATCTGCGGGATTTTTGCCTCTCCGATCTGGACCTCTCCAATACATCGATCTTTGAAGTGCTGGACCGCGCACAATCGCCCTCGCTGATGGCGCCATTTCAGGCGATCTTCGTGCGCAACGTGAAACAGCTTTATACGCGCGGAGCAAAGAAAGAGGAGTTTGCCGCGCTGGATCGCTACTTTCGCTCGCCGAATCCGCAGGCGCTCGTGATTTTTGTCGCCGATTTTATTCGCATCCCGTCCGACACGCGGCGCATGGAGATGGACGACAAGAACCGCTTCGAGCGGCTGACCGAAACGCTGGGCCAG
>CAYOYX010000022.1:0-40539 GCA_964408275.1 uncultured Occallatibacter sp. | reverse complement strand
GCCCGGTCTAAACTGTCAGGGATGTCCCCGGCCGTACAAAAGCAGGGACTAGGGACTAGGGAATAGAAAGGCACGTCGGTTGGTTGGTGGTCATGGATTGATTGTGCGCCTCGGAGCGATAAAGATGCGCAAAAAATCTTCATGCGATTGCCTTGGCGGAGATCAAGCAATAAAACGGCCCCGCGCACACGAGTGATAAAGTTGAGATTAAACCATCATGTTTGCTACCTCCCAGCACGCGCACTTCATCGGCATCGGCGGCATCGGCATGAGCGGTATTGCCGAGATTCTGCTCAACCTCGGCATGGAGGTCTCAGGCTCCGATCTGCGTCGCGGGCCGGTGACCGACCGCCTTGCGCAGATGGGTGCGACAGTCTATGAGGGCCACGATGCGGCGAACATTGACGGAGCTACTGTTGTTGTAACCAGTTCGGCTGTGAGCGCGACAAATCCAGAGGTAGTGGAGGCGCGGGCGAGAAAGATTCCCGTGATTCAACGCGCCGAGATGCTGGCCGAGCTGATGCGCCTCAAATACGGCATCGCCATCGCCGGAATGCACGGCAAGACAACGACCACATCGATGGTGGCGAGTGTTCTGGCGGCTGGCGGCCTTGATCCCACGGTTGTCGTTGGGGGCCGCGTGGACGCGCTCGGCTCGAATGCGCGGCTAGGCAGCTCGCAATATCTGGTGGCCGAGGCCGACGAGAGCGACCGCTCCTTCCTCAAGCTCTCGCCGATTCGGGCTGTGGTCACAAATCTCGACCGCGAGCACATGGACTGCTATCGCGATAAGGCCGACATCGAGCAGGCTTTTCTGGCCTTCATGGACAAGGTGCCGTTTTATGGCGCGGTGACTGCGTGCGTGGACAATCCGCTGCTGGCGGCGATTTTGCCCCGTGTTCGGCGGCGAGTTTTTACTTATGGCGTTGCAGCGGAGGCCGACTACCGGCTGGAGTTTTTGTCGAGCGCGGCGGGCAGCTTCGCGCGCTTTCAGGTGGTGACGGCGATGGGTCCGCTGGGGCCGTTTGAACTGCGCGTGCCCGGACGCCACAACGTGCTGAACGCTACGGCGGCCATAGCCATTGCGCATCAGCTCGGCATGGACGCGGAAAAGATCGCGCTGGGTCTGAGCCACTTCAACGGCGTGGACCGGCGCTTTCAGCTTCGCGGCAAAACGCGTGGCGTTACCGTTGTGGACGACTACGGCCACCATCCCACCGAGATTCGCGCCACGTTGGCTGCCGCTCGCGAGTGCGGCTACGGGAAGATTCACGTCATCTTCCAGCCGCATCGCTACTCGCGCACGCTTGATCTGATGGACAAGTTCACTGGCGCTTTTGTTGATGCCGATACGTTGATCGTACTGCCGATTTACGCGGCCAGTGAAGAGCCGATTCCGGGCGTGACGGCGGAACGGCTGGCTGGACAGATTCTCGGAACGCAGGTTCAGTATGCCCCGGAGTTTCCCACCGCTGTTGCCGCAGTGGTCGCCCAGGCTAAAGAAGGCGACCTCATCCTTACCCTCGGTGCGGGCAATGTGAGCCAACTGGCTCCGCAGATATTGGCGGCGCTTGAGGGAAATTAGAATACCTTTTCAGTAAAAATATGGTAAGATTTCCTTGTTTCCTTGAATAGAGGGGATCATGCTGGCAAAAATGACGGTCAAAAATCAGCTCACGCTTCCCAAGTCGGTGGTTACGCGATTCTCCGGAGTGGAGTACTTCGACGTCAGTACGGACGGGGATTGCATAACACTGCGCCCGCTGCAACGGAGCCGCGCGGATGAGGTTCGCCAACAGCTCGCTCGGCTTGGCATCCAAGAGCAAGACGTGACCGCCGCAGTGGCCTGGTCGCGAGAGACCGCGTGAATCGGCGTGTTGTCCCGCGCGTCGTATTCGACACAAACACCGTTCTTTCAGCCCTTTTGTTTGCGAGTGGGCGTCTTGCGTGGCTGCGCGGACACTGGAGGGAAGGCGGCTGCCTGCCGCTCGTCTCTCGCGCAACCGTTGCGGAATTGACTCGAGTTCTTGGCTACCCTAAATTCCGGCTCTCGCCGGAGGACCGGCTGGAGTTGCTGGCAGACTATCTTCCTTACTGCGAGACTATGGAGCCGGCAGAGCGGTGCGATCTGGAATGCAGGGATGCAACTGATCAGCCGCTGCTTGATCTGGCGCAGAGCGGAAGGGCCGAGTTGCTGGTAACAGGCGATGATGACTTGCTCTCGCTGGCCGGTCAAACGGAGTTTCTGATCGAGTCGCCGGATGCTTATCGGATCAGATGCTTTGGCGCCGATCAATGACTCCAGACCGTCAAGCGTTGAGTGACCGGATCGAGTATGACCTTGCTTGAACGCAAGCTCCCCGTAACATTGCTGGTTCTCTTTCACGTCGGTTGCGGAAAAAGACGACGGAGGGCGGGCTATACTTGGTATCTGGCAACTCTCACGACCTTGCTCAGGCGTGACTATACAAAGCAGCAAGAGAACCCGTCCCTTCGTTTGGGAAGAGGAAGCGCCCGCGGAAGCTCGCGTGCGGCGTGTGCGGGGAGTTGTGCCTCCATCGCAGTCTAGCGTAGTGGACAGCGCCGGCGCGGATGAGGATGAATCTCCGGCAGTGGGACGCAAGGGCGCGGAGCGCGTTGGCGGAAGCCGTATTGAACGTCCGAGAAACCGCTGGTGGCGTCCGGCGAGCACGGCGGGGCGAGTCTTCTTTTTGTTGCTTGCGCTGACGGCGCTGGGCGGAATTGCCGCTTCGGGATACATTCTTCAGAACTACTTGAATCACGACGAGCGCTTCCGCATTGCCGGAGCGGACAATATTGAAGTAAGCGGGCTGACCCAAGTCAGCCGCGCGGAGATGCTGCCGGTCTTTGGCGAGGACATTGGTCGCAACATCCTCTTTGTTCCTTTGAGCGAGCGGCGCAGGCAACTGGAGCAGATTCCCTGGGTGGAGCGGGCGACGGTGATGCGTCTGCTTCCCGATCGGATTCGCGTTGTGGTGGTGGAGCGGCAGCCGGTGGCCTTTGTGCGGCGGGGCGATCAGATTGGCCTGGTGGACGGGAGCGGCGTTCTGCTCTCGATGCCTCCCGCGATGATGGCCGAACACCACTATTCGTTTCCGGTGGTGACAGGAATCGACGCGCAACTCTCGCCGGCTTCGCGGCAAGAGCGCATGAAGGTCTACCAGCGGCTGATGAATGAGTTGGACGCAAATGGCCAGAAGCTCTCCGAGCAGATCTCGGAGATTGACCTTACCGATCCGGCGGATGCGCGCGTGCTGATGCCCGAGCAGGGCGGCGACATTCTGGCGCACTTTGGCGAAGATCGCTTCCTGGAGCGCTATCAGCGCTACAAGGCGAATATCGCCGATTGGCGCAAGCAATATCCGCAGTTGGCGTCAGTGGATTTGCGCTATGAGACGCAGGCGGTTTTGGCGATGCGGCCCAGTGCCGATGGAGCGCAGGTGGCCACCGTTGATGATAAAAGCGCGAGTGCCGCCAGCGACAAACCGGCAGTTGAAAAGAGTGCGGACAAGACTGCCGAAGAACCTGTCGCAAAGGCTAAAGCCAAACCCGCGAAGGCGAGCGCAAAGCCAAGTAAAAATGGTACAGCCAAGTCGAAGAGTGCTGCGGCGAAGGCGAAGACCGCCAAGATGAAAGCGCAACAGAAAAAGCGCGCGGAAGCCAAACGCACCGCGCAGAACAATAACCGGCAGAAGATCGCCCCAGTCAGCCATCCAGCCGCGAAGACCGGGCTGGGTCAGTGAGTGCGATGAACTCTAGTCAAGACAACCTGATCGTGGCGCTCGATATCGGCAGTGCGTGGACTCGTATGCTGGTAGTGGAGCAGATCGACCGCGCGCTGCGCTACTGCGGCCACGGCGTCGCGGCCTCGGCGGGAATGCGCAAAGGCATGATCGCCGAGCTTGGCCCCGCTGTCAAAGCTGTCGAGGCGGCCACGAAGCAGGCTGAGTTCTCTTCCGGCATCAACATCGGCGAGTGTGCGGTGGGCGTGGGCGGGCCGCATATTCACGGACTCAATACCAACGGCGGCATCGAGCTGGGCAGCCGTATGCGCGAGATCGATAACGAGGATGTGCAAAGCGCATTTCTGCGCGCGCAGGCCGTGGCATGGCCCGCGGATCGCAAGGTCCTGCATCTGCTGCGCCGCGAGTTTATCCTCGACGATCAGCCGGGAATCTTTGATCCGGTGGGCATGATCGGCAGAAAGCTGGAGGTGGACCTGCACATCTCCACCTGCTCCGGCAGCGCGTTGCAAAGCACTGTCACCTGCGCCAACCGGGCGGGACTTGAAGTAACGGAGACGGTGCTGGAGTCGATTGCAGCCGCCGAGGCCACGCTGACCGCCGACGAGCGGGAGCTGGGCGTTTGCCTGATCGACATCGGCTGCCACTCCACGGATTTGATCGTCATTGTCGAGGGCGCGGTGGTGCATTCGGCTTCGATCCGCATCGGCGGGCAGCACTTTACCAACGATCTGGCGATTGGCCTGGACGTGTCCATTGCGCAGGCCGAGGAACTGAAGCAGTCCTACGGTCACTCAGTGGTCACCGAGGTGCCCCAGGACGAGGAGATTGAGCTTGCCTCGCGGATATTGCGCCGCAGGACGCTTGCAGAGATTTTGGAGCCAAGAGCGCGCGAACTTCTCTACTATGTAAAGGAGAGCCTGCGCGAGGGCGGCGTGGAGCGCGAAGGCGCGGTGGAAAGGGCATTGGGCGCGGGATGCGTGCTGACCGGCGGCGGAGCGCTGCTGCCGGGAATGAATTACAACGCGGAGAGCCTGTTGCGGGTTCCGGCGCGCACCGGAGTTCCGGTTCGCATCTCGCATCTGCCCAGTGAGCTGGTTCATCCCGGCTTTTCCACGGCCATCGGCATGATTCTCTATGCGCAGCGGACGCGGGCAAACCGGCCTGTCGAGAGCAACACATTCAGTTCGAAGCTGCGCGCGGTCTTTGCTGGTAGTTTTTAATCTATTGTTGACGGAAACGAGAATTCAGCAGGGTGGAGCATCAAATGGAAGAGCAAAAGAACGAAGCCGGAGAGATGCGCATTCAGTTTCACGATGAGAATATGCGCGGCGCGCGCATCAAGGTCATCGGCGTGGGCGGCGGCGGCGGCAACGCCGTCAATCGCATGATTCAGGCGCGCATGGAGGGCGTGGAGTTCATCGCCGCCAATACCGACGTGCAGGCGCTCAAAGCCTCTCAGGCTCCGATTAAGTTGCAGCTCGGCGTACGGCTCACCTCCGGCCTCGGCGCGGGAGCCAACCCCGACATCGGGCGGCGCGCGGCTCTCGAAGACTCCGAGAAGATCATCGAGGCGCTGGAGGGCGCGGATATGGTCTTTGTCACCGCCGGACTGGGCGGCGGCACCGGCACCGGCGCTGCTCCGGTGATTGCCTCACTGGCCAGCGAGATGGGCATTCTTACAGTTGCCGTCGTTACCTGTCCGTTTGGATTTGAAGGCAAGCGCCGCCAGCGCCAGTGCGAGCAAGGCCTCAAGGAATTGCTGGAGAGCGTGGACACCATGATTGTCATTCCCAACGAAAAGCTGCTGGGGGTGGCCAAGGACGCCGGTTTCTTTGAGAGCTTCCGCATCGCGGACGACGTGCTGCGCCAGGGCGTGCAGGGCATCAGCGACATTATCACTATCCGCGGCATCATCAATCGCGACTTTGCCGATGTGAAGACCACCATGGCAGGAATGGGTTATGCGGTGATGGGCACGGCGGTGCGCGAGGGCGAGAATCGTGCCGTTGAAGCCGCTCAGGCGGCGATGGCTTCGCCGCTGCTGGAGGCTGGAGCAATCGACGGCGCGCGCGGCATCCTCATCAATATCACCGGCTCCAGTTCGCTGAAGCTCTCCGAGGTCAATGAAGCATCGTCGCTGATTCGATCCGCTGCGCACGAAGACGCCAACATCATCTTCGGCGCCGTGCAGGATGAGAAGATGGGCGAAGAGGTCAAGATTACCGTCATTGCAACCGGCTTTCGCGGCGAGATGCCGGAGCGGCGCAAGCGTATGTTGAGCGTGGACGAATCGACGGTCATCTCCGGTTCTCAGGATGCGCCGCCGATGCCTGTGGTTTCATTAGAGGAATCGGAAGACAAGCGGATCGAGCCTGTTCCGGCTCCCGCTCCAGCTCCCGAAATTGCAGTTGAACCAGAAGCTGCACCTACTCCGGAGCCGGCTCCTGCACCTGGACCGCCGCGCTTCCTTTCGCAGGTTGAGGACGTCGAAGAAGCAGACGAACTGGAAGATTCAGACGAGCCGGCGTATTTTTCGGCCACTGCCGCTTCGGAGAGCGATAGCGAGCCAATCGAAGAGGCAACACCGGCTGGAGAGGCGGAAACGGAGGTCTGGTCTGCGCCGCCAAAGTTTGCCGAACTCGCCGAGGAACCGTCTTACACGCCGCCTTCCAGCGAGCACAAGGCCGAAACGCCTATCCACGAGCATGAAGGAGATAAGCAACCTGACTTGGATAAGCCGACTTTTCTTCGCCGGCTGGGCTTCTGAGGGATTATCCCAGGAAGGGCCTTCCGGTACCAATGTGTATACCAAGGTGTCTAATTAAGCAACAAGATTTGAGTTTTCAGAGTCTATTTGCCTCATTTCGGGTTAATGTTAATGAATATCCGGAATGGACGCGGACAACGGGTAGGCTGATCGATATAAAGTGCGCAACCGCTCGACGGGCAGACGCATAGCAAGATACTCCGAATAGGAGAAAGGAAACAGGCTGAATGAAATATTCCCGCGTAAGGGTTGCTGTTTTAGTTTTTATTGCTTTGGGAGCTGCCACCGGGGCGGCAATGGCTCTGGACGCGCCGCGCACGCCCCACCGCGCCAGAACGACAGAAAAGCATCTGACTGAATCGCATCGCACTACCGCACACACTACGGCCCCCACGGCACACGCTACCAGGCCTGCTGCCAGTTCAACAGCCAGCCGCGCCGGTGCTACCCATCTGACGGCCAGAGGCAACGCCAGAGCCGTCGCGCGCCGCGCCGCCATTACCACCACACGACGCCGTCATCATTACTATGAACGCTTTACCGCAAGTTCCTACGCCAAGGGCGACATCTTTGCCGACGACGTGACGGACGGCGAAGATCCGATTGTTCGTCAGGCGGCCATCGCCGCGCTGGGTGACATGAATGGCACGGCTGTCGTCATCGATCCATCCAATGGTCGCATTCTGACCATGGTCAACCAGAAGCTGGCCCTTTCACCCGGAGCTGAGCCGTGTTCCACTATCAAACTCACCGTCGCCCTGGCCGCGCTCTCCGAGCATCTGGTCACCAGCGCGACGCAGGTAAAGCTGTCGGGCTTCCAGATGACGATGACTCAAGCTTTGGCCAAGAGTAATAACCTGTACTTTGAGGAACTTGGCCGCGAACTGGGTTTTGATCGCGTACGCTACTACGCCCATCAGTTTGGCCTCGGCGAGCTGGCCGGCTATCAGATCGACGGTGAGCAGCTTGGCGTCTATCCAGAGCACGAGTTGCCCGCATCCGAAGGCGGCGTGGCCCGTATGTGCAGCTTTGGCCAGGGCGTTTCGCTCACTCCGCTGCAACTCGGCGCATTTGTCGCCGCCATCGCCAACGGCGGAACCCTATACTATCTCCAGCATCCGACTTCGACGCAAGAAGCCGCCGCATTTCAGCCCAAGGTCAAGCGTACGTTGGACATTGGCCGCTACGTTCCCGACCTGGAGGATGGAATGGCCGGAGCCGTCCAGTACGGAACCGCACGCAGCCTGCGCACAAACTTCAGCGAACTGCCCGTCTTTGGCAAGACCGGAACCTGCTCGGACAAAGGTACGCGCTTCGGCTGGTTTGCCTCTTATTCCGATTCGCCGCAGGGCAGCCTGGTCACGGTATTCTTTCTGGAAGGCGGGCGCCCCACCTTCGGTCCTCGCGCCGCCGAGTTGACCGGCGAGTTTTACAAGAATCTCTGGGATCGCAATTGGTTCGCCGCCAAAGGCCAGCAGGACTCGGCAGGCATTCCTGCTGCGCCGTCCGCTGTCTCCACTCCATCAACATCTCTGGTGCAGGCACAGCCCTGATCCAATGTTTTCGATGCTTTACTAAGAGGCTGCCTCCGGGCGGCCTCTTTTGTTCTTGCCTACTCAAGCGTCGCATGAAGCCAATTCGCCTCCAGCATCATCCGATGAGATGAGACCGCACACAGCAATCAACTGCTACTCGAATGCAATCGGCGTGGCGTTCTGACTTCCCGTTAGCGAAGGGACCCTCCTTATGGCCTTGCCAGAACACATTTTGCTCGTCTACGGGTACGTGCTGCTCTTTGCCTGGGTTCTGGTCGAGCAGTTTGGAATTCCGCTGCCCGCCGCGCCGGTATTGCTCGCCGCAGGCGCGCTCTCCGCCGCGCATCAATTCAATTTCTTCCTTGCCCT
The DNA here is from genome assembly GCA_964408275.1 of uncultured Occallatibacter sp. Taxonomy (GTDB): domain Bacteria; phylum Acidobacteriota; class Terriglobia; order Terriglobales; family Acidobacteriaceae; genus Telmatobacter. Next base: position 32,101 of record CAYOYX010000022.1, on the reverse strand, counting down.
TCTCGCCGGTTTGGCGGCCACTCTCGCAGCCGATACCTCGTGGTTCTTCATCGGCCGCCGCTACGGGCATCATGTACTGCGCATCCTCTGCAAGCTCTCGCTGGAACCAACGGTCTGCGTCCGCAAAACCCAGAATTCCTTTGGCCGCCGCCGCGCCGTCACCGTTATGATTGCTAAATTTGTCCCCGGTCTGACCACTCTTGCCCCACCCGTTGCCGGTCAGAACGGCATGGCATTCAGTAGCTTCATCCTCTTCGATGCCATCGGCTCTACAGCCTGGCTCTGTGCTTTGCTTGTCGCGGGCCGCTTCTTCGGCGATATACTCAAGCGCGATCCCGGTATGCTCGACTGGGTGGGCCGCTTCTCCGGCGCATTGCTCGTCCTCGGAATCCTTGGCTTTCTTGCAGCGCGCATCATTCGTCGCCACATCATCATCAAGAAGCTGATTGCCGCCCGCCTCGAACCAGAAGATCTGAAGCGCCAGCTTGATGACGGCGAGCAGGTCTACATCATCGATCTCCGCCACCCCCTCGAACTTGTCCCCGACCCCTTCACTCTTCCCGGCGCTCTTCACTTTTCGCCCGAGTCGCTCGCCGAGCGCCACCATGAAATCCCCCGCGACCGCGACATCGTCCTCTTCTGTAGTTGCCCCAGCGAGGCCACCGCCGCCAAAACCGCCATGATCCTGCATAAACTCGGCATCAAGCGCGTCCGTCCCCTGCGCGGCGGCTACGACGAGTGGAAGCGCCTGGGATTTCCGCTTGATGCCGTCGCGTCCGTCCAGTAGAAGCCGTACTATGAAAAGGGAAGACTCACCCGCACAGGAGCAACCCTTTGGCCTACGACGACTTGCGCGACTGGATTAACGCACTGGAGAAAGCCGGCGAACTTCGGCGTATCGGCGAAGAGGTTTCGCCGGAGTTGGAAATCACCGAGATTACTGACCGCGTCATCAAATCCGGCGGTCCCGCGCTCTTATTCGAGAACATTAAGAGCCATCCCGGCCACAAAGTCTTCATCAACCAATTCGGCAGCGAGCGGCGCATGGCGATGGCTCTCGGCGTCGAGCGGCTGGACGAGATCGCCGAGCGCATCAGCGGCCTGCTTAATATCAAAGCTCCCGAAGGCTTGATCGACAAGCTCAAAATGCTGCCGCAGTTGGGCGCGCTCTCCAGCGCATTTCCCAAGACCGTCAGCAACAAGAACGCACCGTGCAAAGAAGTGATTCAGCGCGACCGCTTCGACCTCAACTGGTTTCCGATTCTCAAGTGCTGGCCTCACGATGGAGGCCGCTTCATCACGCTGCCCTGCGTGGTCACGCGCGATCCGGGAAGGGGAGGGGGCTCCGGCAAACGCAATATCGGAATGTATCGGATGCAGGTCTATGACGGCCAGACCACCGGAATGCACTGGCAGCGCCAGAAGGTTGCCGCCGAGCACTATCGCGAAGCGCTGCGTCAGGCTGCGGCAACTAACTCTACCGAAAATCCGCTTGCAGCAAGTGTAGCGATCATGGCAGAGTCCGCCGGAGGTGCGTGTGCCATTCCCGACACATCCATCGGAGGTATGCCGCAGGTTGCTCTTGGCAATCTGAAAGGCTCGCGGCTGGAAGTCGCCGTTGCCATTGGGACCGATCCCGCGACCACCTTCGCAGCCATCGTTCCCGCGCCGCCCGAAGTCGAAGAGTATCTCATCGCCGGCTTTCTGCGCGGCAAGCCCGTCGAAATCGTCCAATGCGAGACGGTTGATTTGCAAGTTCCCGCCCACGCCGAGATCGTCCTTGAAGGCTACGTCGAGTTGAATGAGTTGCGAGCCGAAGGCCCCTTCGGTGACCACACCGGCTTCTACACTCTCGCCGACGAGTATCCGGTCTTCCATCTCACCTGCATCACCCATCGCAAAAACCCCATCTACGCCACCACCATCGTCGGCAAGCCGCCCATGGAAGACGCATGGATGGGCAAGGCCGTCGAGCGCATCTTTCTGCCCGCGATGAAGATGCAGATTCCCGAAATTGTTGACATCAATCTGCCGGTCGAAGGCGTCTTTCACAACCTGATGCTGGTCTCCATCCGCAAGAGCTATCCCGGCCAGGCGCGCAAGGTGATGAACGCCATCTGGTCGCTGGGCCAGGCCATGTTCACCAAGTGCATCGTGGTGGTGGACGAGGACTGCGACGTGCAGGACGTGGCCGAAGTCGTCCTGCGCGTCGCCAACAACATCGACCCCGAGCGCGACATCCAGTTCACTCTCGGCCCTGTCGATTCGCTCGACCACGCCTCGCGCCTCCCCAACTACGGCAGCAAGATGGGCATCGACGCTACGCGCAAATGGAAGGCCGAAGGCTTCACTCGTCCCTGGCCAGCGATGATCGAAATGGACCGCGAGACCAAAGAAAAAGTCGATGCGATATGGGGGAAGCTGGGGTTGTAAACGGCCTCTCATTTCAGTCGGTTTGGAGTATACTTATCTTGCCAACTCCAAGGGGGATGTCTTGAGAGTTCTCTTGAGAAGTGTCATCCTCGTGTGCGAGCTGGCGTTTATTGCTCTTAGTGTCAAAGTTGCGACTGCACAGCAGCCGAGCATGAAGGACAAACCGGGAGTGCATCTGGATTCCTCGAAATCAGGGCCGGTGGACCCCCTTAGCTTTTTCCCGTTTAGCGTGGGCACTGCGTGGACGTACAAATTCTGTAGTGATACAGAGAAGGGCTCTGGCAAGAGCGCCCGAATCGAATCGCGGTGCGGGCAATACACTGAGACCGTTGTTTCGGCTCAATCCACTAGTTCTACGGTGAGACTTATTGAAATAAGACGGGATGGAGTCGGACCGAGTTATACCTTCTGTGAGGATGACGAGAAACAACCGAGTGTATTACATTTTTGGTTTGTAGCTAAGCGTCTGAGTGTCTACGCAAGTTGCGATAAAGAGAAGGCGACTCATCTTGCTGCATCACTTACCGAGACTTTTACACACAATGTCCCCATAAAAGGTCCGGAGTATCTTCTGCCCTTCCATCCGGGGGGCTTTTGGGGTGCAGATCTAGCTCAACCAAGGCGAGCAGACAAGCGCTATCAGTGGAATGTCGAAGCTAAATTACCTATCGCGATTCCCGCCGGCAACTTCAAGGACTGCTACGAACTCGACTACCTAACCGGCCCCGACGACGAAGAGAGATGTGTATGCGCGGGAGTCGGCCTCGTGATCGATGAGTACACCCACCACGGATGGGTGAATCACTATAGGGCTGAACTCCTGAGCTTCACGAGCGGCCCGAAAATTGAATCGAAAGAACTGGGTGGCGCAGGTCCGATCATCCACAAATAAAATGGGTGCCCAAAGTCCGGATTTTCGGACCGAGATACCCGCCGAATCGGTCTTTACTCTATTCAGCCGCTTGCTATCTATAGTTCTAAGAGCTATAATATCGAAATGAAGGCAAGCCATCACGGCAAGCTAACGGTCAGCGAAGCGCTCGCGGCACTGCACGAAAGTATGTCTGACCTGCGCCATGCTGGCGCGATTGACAGCAAGACCATGCGTGAATTCGACCGCGCATGTCTCACCCCGGTTATGGAACTCTCTCCGGCTGCGGTTCGCCGCATCCGCACCAAGGCGGCGGTGAGTCAGGCCGTCTTCGCGGCTCATCTGAATGTGACCACTGGGGTCGTCAGCAAGTGGGAGCGTGGCGAAAAGCAGCCGCGCGGACCCGCCGCCAAACTTCTCACTCTAGCCGCCAAAAACGGCATCGCAGCCATTGCCTGAGTTGTCGGACGCCAAGAACCCCAACCAATGTTTTTCTGACCGCTGACCACTGCCCTCAGGCTGCGGTAGTCACTTTCTTCGGCTTGCCGCCCATGCTGCCATTTGGTCTGGATGCTTGCGCCTATCGGCAGCGCCTCTCTGTTATATCTAAACGTATGCGGCTCGTTTTCTCACGTCTCATCATCGTGGCTTTGCTGCTCGTATCGGTACGCGCCAACGCTCAGCAGCCTCCCGACGCCTTTCGCTGGATCGACTTCCACTCCAGTAGCGACCAGAACATTATTGCCTGGGTGACGCGCTCGCTTACCGTTGAAAACTGGACGGCGATTCGCGAGATCGGCGTCGAATATGACGCGGCGCTGGTCGTCACCACACAGCGCGCCACGCCGCAGTCGGACCCGACAGCGGACACCTTCACTGTATGGAATCTCTCGCTTACCAATCACAGCTACGCGCCTCTCATCAAAGGCGTCAACCTGCGCCTGCTCGACTGGATGCTCTTTGCCGACGGCCGACCGCGCGAGCTGGCCGCGCTTTACGATGATTGCAACGACTGCGCGGCCTCCACTTACTTCACCGCCTTCCATTACGACCTGTCGCAGCACGCCTGGGCAGCTCGCTGGATGCGCGGCACGCAAGCCGCGCCCATCTGGAGCGCGAATATGCCTCAGGGACTTGCCATTACGCAACTTTACGCTCTGCTTAATCAGCCCAATGGTCAGCAACAGATGTGCACCTGGAATCACATCGACCACGGCGCGCAGAAGCCGGAAGAGATCATCGTTTGCTACGGCCTCGACCCGCTCACTGGCATGGAGAGCACGCAATTATTCGGTCTCCGCAAGGAGGCTGAACCCGTTGAGCAGCGCATCTGCGCCGCGCAGAATCCTGTGGCGGGACTGCAACGCGGGCAGGATTCACCGCTCTGTCAGCAGATGCTCAAAGCTCTCCCCGCGCGCAAGCCCGTCACCACTCCGCCGGCCAACAACCAAGGCCGTTCACAGCCATCGGGCACGCGGCGCTGACGGCTTCCGTCGTATACTGTCACTATGTCGATCGTGAGCAACATCGCCGGCATCGCCAAGGGCATGAGTATCACCCTGGGCGAGATCTTCGAGCCAGTCCAGGTGGAAAACTACCCTGACGGCCCCGGCCCCGAGCATGGCGCGGTATTCGAGCAACGCTATCGCGGCGCTCACGTTCTGCAACGCGATGAGAACGGCCTGGAAAAATGCGTAGCCTGCTTTCTTTGCGCAGCGGCCTGCCCCTCAAACTGCATTTATATTGAAGCCGCCGAGAACACCGACATTGTTCGCATCTCGTCTTCCGAGCGCTACGCCAAGGTCTACAACATCGACTACAACCGCTGCATCTTTTGCGGCTACTGCGTCGAGGCCTGCCCCACAGACGCCATTACCCACGGTCACGGCTTCGAGTTGGCCACGCTGAACGCCACCAATCTGGTAATGCGCAAGGAAGATATGCTAGTTCCCGTAGAGGCGCTGACTGCGGTAAAGTAAATGCATTAGCTTTTATTCGTCCTGCCGAGTACTCCGCAGGCGCTGCATCATTTTCCCCGGCTTAATCCCGTCTGCGGTTCAGAAATTTTTAACCTGACAGCAAGGGATGGATCGTTCAGGTTACGCAAGTTAAGGGTTCTGACAATGCCGCCGATTAGGGGATCATGCACCGAAGAAACTCCGCTTTATTCTAGAGATACGGCGCGCTGTCAGCGGCGCGCCTTCTGTTGGAATGGGCCTCTCTGCTGGGGGAATCGAATGAGACTGCCGCGCAGGTATGGAGCATTTTTTGCTTTGGTCCTGATTTCAGCGGCAGTAGTCGCTCAGGGTTCGCACGGACCGCAAGCGCCTTTGCGCACGCTGGTCACCGCGCAAGAAGCGCATAGTTTGACGATAGAAGAAGCGAAGCGCGCTTACCCGGTTCACTTGCGCGCGGTAGCAACTTACTACGACCCCAACATTGATCCCCGCCACGGCGCACTTTTCGTATGCGATCCAACCGGCTGCATTTTTATCAGGATTCCAAATGCTGCTTTGGATACAACTCCTGATTTACCGGCTGGCGCCCTCGTGGATATTGTGGGAGTTACAGCGGTTGGTGACTATGCTCCAATTCTGATCAATCCCACGATACGGGTTATCGGCCAATCCCACCTCCCCGAGCAGGCTCAGAAAACAACCTTGACGCATATGCTCTCCGGCACTCTGGACGGACAATGGGTGGAGATTGACGGAGTCGTACGCTCTGTGCGCCTGACCGCATGGAATGCAATCCTGGAGATTGCAGGCAACGACGGATCGATCAGCGCCGTCACGCTCCGTCAGACCGGAACCGACTATGAAGCGATGATCGATTCTCGTGTCCGGCTGCGCGGCAATGCCGCTCCCGTCTTCAACCGAAAGTTTCAGATGGTCGGCGCACGCCTTTTCTTTCCCACGCTTCGTGAACTCACGGTTCTTGAAGCGCCCCCATCCGATCCCTATGCAATGGAGGTGCTGCCCATATCCAGCCTTTTGCTGTACAGACCTGGGTTGGATCTAGTCCGCCGAGTCCACGTTCAGGGCAGAGTGACCCTTCAATGGCCGGGCAGATTACTCTGCATCCAGCAGCAGAGCGAAGGCCTATGTATGACGACATCACTGCCCGCTCAGGTGGGCACCGGCAATCTAGTGGATATTCTCGGATTTCCGGCCATCAGCGAATTCAAAGCGACACTGGAGGACATAGCTCTGCGGCCCGCGGGCGGAAGCGCCTTGCAGCCTATTGCCAAACCGATCACCGCTAGTCAGATCTTCCAGGGGGACCATGATGGCGAACTGGTCGTCATCGAGGGCGAGCTTATCGACCAGGACCGCGCAACAGGCGATTTGACGCTGATGCTGCGTTCTGGAGATTCCCGCTTTCTGGCGATCTTGCCGAAAGAATCGATGGCTCCAGGCCAGCTTATCTGGAAAGACGGGAGTTTATTGCGTCTGACAGGAATTTGCAGCGTTCAGATCGACCCTGATGCCGCAACTCTCGGAGTAGCCAGCGTGCGGCCTGTCATGGTGCGAATTCTGCTGCGCTCCAGGGGAGATGTCGAACTGCTCCGTTCACCAAGCTGGTGGACAACCCGTAATGTAGCGGGAATTCTACTCGCTGTCGTAGCGATGGCGTTTGCCGCCTTTGCGTGGATCGTTGTACTGCGCCGAAGAGTGCGCCAGCAGACGCAAGCCCTGCGCGAAAGTGAAGAGCGATTGCGCCACTTGTCGGAACATGATGCGCTTACCAACCTCCCCAATCGCATTCTTCTCAACGATCGCTTCTCAGTGGCTTTGCAACGCGCAGAGAGATTCCATGAGGGCATGGGCCTGCTGATGGTGGATGTGGATCGATTCAAAGATGTCAATGATACTTATGGCCACCATGCGGGAGACAAGGTGCTCTGTGAATTGGCAAAGCGCATCCGCCATTCCGTGCGGCTGACGGATACAGTGGCCCGCCTTGGCGGCGATGAGTTTATCATTCTCCTGCCCGATCTGCATACGCGCGATGAAGCCCAGACAATTGCCGCAAAAGTCGTTGCTTCAGTCGCCGCGCCTTTCAATATTGGAAATGAACAATCGCCTATCCATGTAACCGTCAGTGTGGGAGTCTGCACATACCCCGAGGCTGGCCTGACCATCGAAAACCTCTTGCGCCACGTCGACGACGCCATGTACAACGTGAAGGCGCATGGAAGAAACGGCTTCCAGGTTTATCAGCCGGCGGAAATGCAAAGCCGCTGAATTACAGTTTTCAATCTGGATTTGGGTTGCCGGACGGCGCGGAGATCTTTCTGTTTTGGCGAGAGCATATATTCTAGAATTGATGGCCAGATAGACATGACCCTAGATCACCGGCATCCACTTGAAACGATTCTCGCCAGCCGCATCGCTATCATCGATGGAGCGATGGGCACGACCATCCGCACCTATGGGATGACGGAAGCCGACATTCGCACGGAGCGCTTCAAAGACTCCGCCAAAGACCTGCTGAACAACGGCGACCTCTTCTCGCTCACGCAGCCCAAAATGATCTGCGATATTCATCGCCGCTTTCTCGACGCTGGCGCCGACATTATCGAGACCAACACCTTCGGCGCAACTGGCATCGCGCAGAGCGAGTTCTTTGTCGAGGATCCGCGCGAGCATGGCGGCCGCAAGGATCCCGCCTTTTATCAAAAAATCATCGACGACGAGTTCCTCAATTCTTTGGCATGGGAGATCAACGAGACTTCCGCGCGGCAGTGCCGCGAGTGGGCCGATCGCGTCGCCAACGCGACTGGCCGTCAGCGCTTCGTGGCGGGGTCCATCGGCCCGCTTACCGTCTCGCTCTCCAACTCGCCCGACGCCGATGACGCGGGCTTTCGCGTGGTCACCTTCGATCAAGTGAAGGCCGCTTACGCTCATCAGGCACGCGCCCTCATCGCCGGAGGAGTTGATCTGCTGCTGGTCGAGACGATCTTCGACTCGCTCAACGCCAAAGCCGCGCTGGTCGCCATTCGCGAGGTCTTCGACGCAGAGGGGAGGGAACTGCCCGTGATGATCTCCGCGGCCGTTGGCCGTGGTGGCGAGACGATGATCTCCGCGCAGACCATCGAGGCCTTCTGGAATGCCGTGAAGAATGCCCGCCCGCTTTCGGTGGGATTGAACTGCTCGCTCGGACCCGATCTGATGTATCCCTTCCTTGCCGAACTTGCGGGGAAGTCGAACGCGGCGATCTCCTGCTATCCGAATGCCGGCTTGCCAAATCCGCTTTCGCCGACAGGCTTTGATCTGGGGCCTGCGGATATGGCGCGCTACCTCGGCGACTTTGCGCGAGGCGGGCTGATCAACATCGCCGGCGGCTGCTGCGGCAACACACCCGAGCACATCGCGGCAATTGCTAAAGCACTCCAAGCCCAGCCTCCGAGGCGGTTGTGGCCTGCCTCATCGGTTACCCCGGAGCCAAAACCCCTCCGCCTCTCCGGTTCGCAGCCCTTCACGCAGCAGCCCGGCGTCTACATCATGATCGGCGAGCGCACCAACGTCGCCGGTTCGCCCAAATTCGCCAAACTCATCAAGGAAGGCAAATACGAAGAAGCCGTCAGCATAGCGCGGCAGCAGGTCGATAACGGCGCCAACATCATCGACATCTGTATGGACGAGGGCATGATCGACGGCGTCGCAGCCATGACGCGCTACTTGCAGTTGCTCGCCAGCGAGCCTGAGATCGCGCGCGTTCCCTTCATGGTCGATTCCTCCAAGTGGGATGTCATCGAGGCAGGCCTGAAGTGCCTTCAAGGCAAGGGCATTGTAAACTCGATCTCGCTCAAAGAAGGCGAACAGAAATTTCGCGAACGCGCCGCAGCCGTGCTGAAATATGGTGCAGCCGCGGTCGTCATGGCCTTCGATGAACAGGGGCAGGCCGCGAGCTTCGATGAAAAAATTCGCATCTGCGAACGCGCTTACAAAATTCTCGTCAACGAGATCGGCTTCCCGTCTGAAGATATTATTTTCGATCCCAATGTCCTTACCGTCGCCACCGGCATGGACGAGCACAACAACTACGCCGTGGACTTCATCCGTGCCACGCGCTGGATCAAGGCCAATCTGCCTAACGCCAAAGTCAGCGGCGGCGTGTCGAATATTTCGTTTAGCTTTCGCGGTAACAACAAAGTCCGCGAGGCGATGCACTCCGCCTTTCTCTATCACGCCATCGCCGCAGGCATGGACATGGGCATCGTGAATGCCGGAATGCTTGAAGTCTACGAGCAGATTGAACCTGAGCTGAAGGAGCTTGTTGAAGACGTCCTGCTTAATCGCCGTCCCGACGCCACCGAGCGCTTGGTCAACTTTGGCGAAGCGTTGAAGAACGCCTCTGCGGGCGAGACTGTGAGCGAAAAGAAGACCGAGGAGTGGCGCGCAGGCACGGTCGAGGAGCGCCTGACTCATGCATTAGTCAAGGGCATCGACGCCTATATCGAAATCGACGCCGAGGAGGCGCGCCTCAAACTCGGCCGTCCGCTCGCGGTGATTGAAGGCCCGCTGATGGCCGGCATGAGCGTCGTCGGCGATCTCTTCGGCGCGGGCAAGATGTTTCTCCCTCAGGTGGTCAAGTCGGCGCGCGTGATGAAGAAGGCCGTTGCCCATCTGACGCCTTTCATGGAAGCCGAGAAAGCCGCCATGATTGCGGCTGGCGAGGAGGTCAAAGCGCAGGGAAAGATTGTGCTCGCTACCGTCAAGGGAGACGTTCACGATATTGGCAAGAACATTGTCGGTGTTGTTCTTGCGTGTAATAACTACGAAGTTATTGACCTCGGAGTTATGGTCTCCTGCGAAAAGATTCTCGAACGCGCCAAAGAGGAAAGGGCCGATCTAATCGGCCTCAGCGGCCTCATCACGCCCTCGCTCGACGAGATGGTTCACGTGGCGCGCGAGATGGAGCGCCAGGGCTTCAAACTGCCCCTGCTGATAGGCGGAGCCACCACCAGCCGCGCGCACACCGCCATTAAAATTGCGCCGCACTATAGCGAGCCGGTGATTCACGTGCTCGATGCCAGCCGCGCCGTGCCGGTGACGACGAGCCTGCTGAGCGCCGACGGCAAGGCGGCCTTTGTCGCCGAGCATTGCGCTGCTTACGAGGCGCTCCGCAAGGCTCACGCCACGCCGCGTCCCAAACTCGTCTCGCTTGCAGAGGCTCGCAGTCGGCGCACTTCGATTGAGTGGCGCGCGGATGATCTTCCGGTTCCTGAGTTTACAGGCGTGCGCGTCCTAGACGATTTTCCGCTTGCGACACTGCGCGAGTTCATTGACTGGACGCCGTTCTTTCACACCTGGGAACTGAAAGGTGTCTATCCGCGCATACTCGACGATGAGGCGCAAGGCGCGCAGGCGCGTCAGATCTTCGCGGAAGCCAACGCGCTGCTCGACATAATCATTGCCAAGAAGCTGCTTACGGCGCTGAGCGTCTACGGCCTCTTTCCCGCCAATGCTGTCGGCGATGATGTTGAGTTGTACACGAACGAGAGCCGCTCGACTGCGCTCACTCGCTTCCACTTCCTCCGCCAGCAGGCCAACAGGGAAGGGAATGAAGCCTGCCGTTCGCTCGCCGATTTTATTGCGCCCAGCGAGACCGGGTTGCGCGACCACATCGGCGCATTCGCGGTCACCAGCGGAATCGGCCTCAAGGAACTGTGCGACCAATTCCGCGCACAGCATGACGACTACAACGCCATCATGGCCGAGGCAATTGCTGACCGCCTCGCCGAAGCATTCGCCGAATGCCTGCACAAGCGCGTCCGCGATGACTGGGGCTACGGCCGCGCCGAATCGCTGACCATCGACGAGATCATCCACGAAAAATATCGCGGCATCCGCCCCGCGGCAGGTTACCCGGCCTGCCCCGATCACACTGAGAAGGGCACACTCTGGCGCTTGCTCAATGTAGAGGTGAAGACCGGAATGCAGCTTACTGAATCCTTCGCCATGTGGCCTGGATCAAGCGTCAGCGGCCTCTACTTCGCCCACCCAGACTCGCGCTACTTCTCGCTCGGCAAGATTGGCCTCGATCAGGTCGCCGACTACGCCGAGCGCAAGCAGATGAGCGTCGCCGAGGTCGAGCGCTGGCTCGGACCTAACCTCAACTACGACCCTCCGGTATAGCGTGCAGGAGCATCGCATGAGCGCAAAGCAATCCACCAAGCCCCCGCCGCGCGGCTTCGACAAGGAGCTGGTCGAGATGGAAGCATTGGTCGTTGCCTTCCGAAGTGGAATCGCCTTGGATGAGGACGGCACGAAGTACCTGCGCAAGGCTCTTGCTCATCGCAATAACTTCCTCGTCTCCAAGGCCGCAAAGCTGGTTGCCGATGCGGAGTTATTCGACCTGTTGCCCGATGCGCTCGCCGCATATGACCGCTTCTTTATCGATGCTGCGAAATCCGATCCGCAGTGCTGGGCCAAAAACGCGCTCGTCAAAACTCTCGTCAAGCTGGAGCATCGCCAGCGCGACGCTTATCTGCGCGGCCTGCGCCATCATCAGTTGGAGGGTTCCTACGGCGGCCCGTCCGACACCTCTGGAGCTTTGCGCGCGGCCTGCGCTCATGCGCTGGTCGATTGCCCGGGAATTTCCGACGCTGATCTGCTGACAATTCTATTGGAGCCTCTTACCGACTCCGACAAAACCGTGCGCATTGAAGCCGCCCGCGCCATCGGGCAAGTCGGCGGAGTGAGCGCCGCGCTGATCCTTCGCCTGCGCGCGCTGCTGGCACCAACGCCATCCGATAAGGAGGAGCCTGAAGTTCTCGGCGCAGTCTATTCCGCGTTGCTCGCCGTCGAAGGCGCGCGGGCGGTCCCGCTGGTTGCGGATGCGATGAAGGAGGGCGACGATCTGGCTGCCGAAGCTGCCTTTGCGCTGGCCGAGATGCGCGCGCCTGAGGCTCTGGCCGCGCTGATTGCCCGCTTTCGCGCCGACGCTGACGCTTGGTTCGGAGGAGTTTTGTTGAGCGCTATCGCACTCACACGTCTGCCTGAAGCGATGGATTTTCTCGTCGATATTATCGTCCACGACAAACGCGAGGCCCCGCAAGCCATTGAAGCGATTGGTCGCACGGTGCCGAATGCCGAGACGCGCGCCCGCGTCGAGAAGGCCGTTGAAGAGGCGGATAGCCCGCGCCTGGAGGGGGCCCTCCGCCAGCATCTGCCTTCGCGCCAAAATGAGACGGAATAATCTTTGCCCCGAAATGAATTTTGCACAGCGCGGTTTTGCATATAATTATTCCCGCTTATGCGACAGTAAAAATACGACAGCCAGAGAAGCTGATGTGTGGCCTCCTCGAACGGCCGGGGCGCAATCTTGAGCGGGAGAGCATTCCCGGCCGTTCGTTTTTTTATTGCCCCGCATCGCGATAGCGGCCTAGCTCCTTGACCATCAAGCAGTGCCGCCGGAGCGCTTCGATCACGCGCTCGGCTTCGTCCGCGGAGTTGATTTTGCAATCCACATAAAAGATATATTCCCAGGGCTTGCCCAGCACGGGCCGCGACTCGATTTTGGTCAGATTGATACCCATGAAGGCCATCGCCGAGAGCGCCGAAACCAGCGTTCCGGGCCGGTCCTCGAGCGCAAAGGCCAGACTGATCTTGTTCGATGCGGGATCGATGACCGCCTCCGCCGCGCGCCGCACCTGAAAGAAGCGCGTGATATTCTCCGCATCGTCTTCGATGTTCGCAGCCAGAATCTCCGCGCCGTAGTGCCGCGCCGCCGCCGCGCTGGCAATCGCCGCCGAGCGCCGGTCCTTCTGCTCCACTAACTGCTTCACGCTGCCCGCCGTGTCGTAGTTGGAAAAGGCCTTCATGCTGGGATGAGCGGCCAAAAATCTTCGGCACTGCGCCAAGGCCACCGGATGCGAATAGACGCGCTCAATCTCCGCCATTGTCACGCCCCCGAGTGCGATCAGATTATGGCGGATATGAAGCTGGGTCTCACGCTCGATGCGCACATCATGCGCCAGTAGCAGGTCAAAGTGCTCGCTCACCGAGCCTGCAAGGCAATTCTCGATGGGAATCACCGCGGCATCGACACGTCCCTCGCTCAGCGCCGCAAAGACATCCGCCGAAAGCGAGCAGGGAACAATCTCCCCATCGGGAATCAGTTTCAATGCCGCTTCATTGCTGAATGATCCTAGCTCTCCCTGAATTGCAATCTTCATCGCGCTCCTATTCTCCACTTCGATTATCGGCTATCGGCCCCGCCACAAATCTCCCGCGACAAATCCCAAAAACACCATTGCGATCACGCCGTTCATCGTGAAGAAAGCGGCATTCAACCGTCGCAGATCGTTTGGCGAAACCAGCGAGTGCTCATAGCCCAGTAGCAGCCCGACGGCTACAATTCCCATCCAGCCAATTACTCCAAAGTGAAAGAGCGCGCCAAACCAAACCAGTAGCGCCAGCATAGTCAGGTGCATCGTTCGCGCCGCCCAAAAGGCCGCCGGAATGCCAAAGGACTGGGGCAGGGAATTAAGACCAACGGAGCGATCGTGCTCGAAATCCTGGCAGGCGTAGAGCACGTCAAAGCCGCCCGCCCAGAGCGTCACAGCCGCCGTCAGCACCACAATCCGCGCGTCCAGCGAGCCGCGCACCGCAATCCACGCCGCCGAGGGCGCAAGACCGAGCGCGAGGCCAAGCCCTAGATGCGACCATCGCGTCAGGCGCTTTAGATAGCTGTAACCCCAAAGCACCGCAAGCGCCAGCGGAGAAAGCAACAGCGTGAGCCGGTTCAACTCCGCCGCCGCCGCCACAAAGAGCGCAGCCATCAGCAGCGCAAAGCCCAGCACAAACTCGCGCGTCAGCAACCCGGCAGGAATCGCGCGCGATTTGGTTCGCGGATTGGCGGCATCCAACTCCGCATCGGCCCAGCGATTGAAGGCCATCGCTGACGACCGCGCCCCGACCATCGCCACCAGTATCCACGCTAGCTTCACCGGCAGAACGCGCCGCGACTCAGGCAATCCCTCCGCCGCCAGCAACACCGCCGTCAGAGCAAAGGGCAGCGCAAAGATCGAGTGCTCCCACTTGATCATCTCCAGTGTCGTCCGCGTCTTCGCCCACAAGCTCGCCATCAGCAGCTCCATGCTCCAGTTTACTCGAGGGCCTGTTAACACTACCTCAGGCGGTGGCGACGGGTGCCAATTTCCCTCAGTTCGAGGCGCGAGGAGCGAACTGGAGCCAGTTACTGGAGTGACGAGCAACGAAGAAATGGGGGAAATTGGCCCCGTCCCTTCGGGTTGCGGCGAAAAACCGCCCATACTTCGTTGTCGTCCTTGTGCTTGGAATCACCAAACCCTGCGGACTCCGCCTCGTCTGAGCGGTTTTTTCGCGCGCAACGCCATCCGCCTGAGGTAGTGTTAGCAGGCCCTAGTTCGATCATGCGCCGGGGCCGTTGAATTATGATGTTGACAAAGGGGAAGATGGCTAACCAACTCTATTACGGCGACAACCTTCAGGTCTTGCGGGATTCCATCGCCACTGAGAGCGTTGACCTCATCTATTTGGACCCTCCATTCAACAGTCAGGCAAACTACAATATTCTCTTCAAGTCTTCAAAAGGCCGGCAGTCGCAGGCGCAGGTTGAGGCCTTTGTCGATACATGGCATTGGAACGATATTGCAGAGCTGGCTTTTGATGATGTATTGAAGAGCGGCAATGCGGAAGTCTCGGAGATGCTGCGCGCCTTTCGCTCGTTTCTAAAAGAGAATGACATGATGGCCTATCTGACTATGATGGCTGTCCGCCTGTTGGAGCTTCATCGCGTATTGAAATCGACGGGGAGCCTGTATCTGCACTGTGACCCGACGGCCAGCCATTATCTGAAAATTCTCCTGGATGCGATATTCGGCGCGGAGATGTTTCGCAATGAAGTTACATGGAAGCGGACAACCACGCACAGCGACAGCAAGACATGGAGCCGGGTCTCCGACACGGTATTTTTCTATACCAAAGGGAATAAGTTTACATGGAATACGCCAAGAAATCCTCATTCTGAGGCATATCTCGCAAACAAGTACAGCAAGGATGATGGTGATGGAAGAATATACAGACTTGACAACATGACGAGTCCCAATCCGCGTCCGAACATGATGTATAAATGGAAGGGATTTTCTTTCCCAGAAAAGGGCTGGCGCTATTCTCAAGAAACGATGGCAAGGCTCGATGCCGAAGGACGAATCTGGTATCCAAAACTGAAGAATGGAAGTCTCGACACGACGAAACGCCCACAGCTCAAGCGATATCTTGATGAGATGGAAGGCGGCGTAATGGGTGATATCTGGACGGATATTTCGCCCATCAACTCGCAGGCGCAGGAACGTCTCGGCTATCCCACGCAAAAGCCCCTGGCGTTGCTGGAGCGGATACTTGAAGCATCAAGCAATGAAGGCGACGTCGTTTTGGACCCGTTCTGCGGCTGCGGAACTACGATTCACGCGGCGCAAAAACTCAAGCGCCAATGGGTGGGGATTGATATAACTCATCTAGCAATCTCGCTGATCGAGAAGCGATTGAAGGCCGCATTTCCCGGCATCAATTTCGAGGTTCACGGAACTCCCAAAGACCTGGAGGGCGCTCAGGCCCTGGCCGCGCAGAATAAGTATCAATTCCAATGGTGGGCTGTATCGCTGGTTGACGCGGTACCGTACGGCGGCAGAAAAAAGGGAGCCGATAGCGGCATTGATGGATTCATCTACTTCAAGCCGGATGGGAAGATTTCAGAGAAGGCCATTGTATCCGTCAAGGGCGGAGAGAATGTCAGCGTTGCGATGATCCGAGACTTGGCTCACGTGGTTGATCGGGAGAATGCGAGGATTGGTGTATTCATCACTCTGGCGGAGCCAACCAAACCGATGCGGACGGAAGCAATCAAGGCGGGATATTTTGAAACCAGATTCGGCAAGTATCAAAAGATACAGATTCTAACTATTGAGGAACTATTTTCCGGAAAGAATCCGGATATTCCTCTGATCGATCCGTCTGTGTTCAGAAAAGCCGCTGTCGAACTGTATGAGAAACAAAATGAACTTTTCGGATAAACTCCGAAGCGCATTGTCAAAAAATCAGAGAATATGCGGAGTTTTCAGATCTATAAGGCCGAGGATATATTCAGAGCCACGGCGGCGCGAATCAGAGCTTTCAGAGCCTTCTCATTCACCGTGTCGCCTTCGTGAAAGTCGATGGCGCGCCTCACGCTACCTTCGAGACTGGAATTGAAAAGACCTGATGGGTCGTCCAACATCGCGCCTTTGGCAAAGGTCAGCTTGACGGCGCTCTTGTAGGTTTCGCCTGTGCAGATGATTCCGCCGTGAGACCATACAGGCACACCAGCGGGGTTAGAAGGCTTCTTCCACTTACACTCTTCAACGATTTCTGGGTCGGCCTGCTTGATCAGCGCGCGGAGGCGAGAGAGCATCTCGCTGCGCCAGTCGCCTGACTTTTGGATTCGCTCGTCGATTGGCTTATCGAGTGTCATTTGGTTGGCTTTACTTTGTAAACCTCGCTCCTTGGTCAACATAATAACGCAGATTTATTTTAATTTGAACTTCAATTGCATTTCTTGTCTTGCAAAAGAACCTTGAACAACGGCCAGTCTCGGGCTTATTACTGATAACTGACAACTGTCCACTTTTCACTGCCGCGATGTACGACAATAGATCCATGGATTCCATTCGCATCGACAAATGGCTCTGGGCAGCGCGCTTCTTCAAGACGCGAGCGCTGGCCTCGAAGGCCTGCGATCTCGGTCGCATCCTTTCCAACGAAATCGTCGCCAAGCCTGCGCGCGAGGTGCGCGTTGGCGACAAGCTTGAAGTGAAGAACGAGGGAGGCGATTATCAGATTGATGTACTCGCGCTCAGCCAGATGCGCGGCCCCGCGGCGCAGGCGCAGTCGCTCTATCGCGAGACCGAAGCCAGCAAAGAAGCGCGGGCCAAAGCCGCCGCTGAGCGCAAAGCGACGCAGCAGTACGCGCCGCTGCCCGAGCATCGCCCCACGAAGCGTGACCGCAGACGCATCATCCAGTTTCGCGGCAGAGCGTGAGTTTGATCCCTGACCTCAGATCCCTGTTCGCTGTTATTCTTGAAATGTGGATCACTCTCGCCGCATCGGCCAACTGCGCCGCCGTCTGACCAAAGCAGGGCTTCATGGCCTGCTGGTCACGCATCTTCCCGATCTTCGCTATCTCTCCGGCTTCACCGGTTCCAGCGCCGCGCTGGCCGTGACGCGCCGCAGTGCGCGCCTCTTCACTGACGGGCGCTACATTGCGCAGGCGAAGGAAGAGGTCTCTGTCGCGCGGGTCGAGATCGTCGCCAGCTCGCCGGCGGTGAATGCCGCGCAGTGGCTGGCCGCGCAGCCCGGAGTGGAGTTCGCCGGCTTCGATTCGGCGAATACGACCGTCGCAAATCTGAATCGCTATCGCGCCGCGCTGCCCGCGCGCCTGCGCAAGAGCTTCCTCACCGCACTGGCCGTGCCGCTGGTTGAGCCGCTGCGGCAGATCAAGGACGAAGATGAGCTGACCGTGATGCGTCAGGCCGCGCTCTTGGGCTGCAAACTCTTCGACCACATCCTCGGCTTCATTCGTCCCGGCCTTGCGGAGTTCGAGGTCGCCGCGGAGTTGGAGCATCAGGCACGGCTGCTGGGCACCGAGGGAATGTCCTTCGAGACCATTGTCGCTTCGGGCGAGCGTTCGGCTCATCCCCACGGACGCGCAACGGCTCTGCGTTTACCTCGCAACGGTTTTGTGACGCTGGACTTCGGCGTCGTCCTCAACGGTTACTGCTCGGATATGACGCGCACGGTGCATCTTGGCAGGCCGAAGGCCGACGAGCGCGCGGCCCACGAAACTGTGCTGGAAGCGCAGCAGGCGGGTGTCGCGGCGGTAGTTGCGGGCGTCACCTGCGCTGAAGTCGATGAGGCAGCGCGCGGTGTGCTGCGCGCGGCAGGATTGGCTGAGGCATTTACCCATTCCACCGGCCACGGCGTCGGCCTGGAGATTCACGAGCCGCCCCGCATTGGCGCAGGAGAACGGGCGCGGCTGCTTGCCGGCATGGTAATTACCATTGAGCCGGGAATTTATTTAGCCAATCGCTTCGGTATTCGCATCGAAGACATGGTGGCTGTAACCCGAACAGGAGCCGAGGTGCTTACCCCCGCGCCCAAAGCACTGATCGAGCTGTAGAACACATCTCACTCCGAAACTGGAGAATCAAGGAACGAATGAAACCACAAGATAGAACGGACCTGCAAGAACTGATCGAATTCCTCAAACAAAATCAGGTTGCCGAGTTCGATCTGGACCGCGGCGGCCTGAAGATTCGACTCAAATTCAACCAGCCGGAGACTTCATCGCAGAGCCTCTCGGATCTGGCCAGTCTGTTGGCTGGCGCGCGCGCAGCCTCCGCGCCTGCTTCCGCAGTTCTGCCAATTGCTGCCATGCCATCTTCGGCTCCAGAAGCTGAGCCGGATGCAGGCCTGCACACCGTCAAGTCGCCGATGGTCGGCACCTTCTTCGGTTCGCCTTCACCGGGCGCAGCGCCGTTTGTCACTGCCGGAGATCGCGTCGCCAAAGGGCAGGTGATCGGCATCATCGAGGCGATGAAGCTGATGAACGAGGTCGAATCGGACGCCGCCGGCGAAATTGTCGATTGCCTTGTCTCCAACGGCCAGCCCATCGAGTATGGGCAGCCGCTGTTTGCACTTAGGATCAGCTAGGTCGGATGAAGTGAGCCGGTGAAATAGTGAATGAGTGAAATAGTGAAAAGGGATGAATCCTTTTCGCTCACTTACTCACTTATTCACTTATTCACTTTTTTACTCATTCACTAACTCACTGAACCAAAGGTTCCCCAATGTTTCATAAAGTCCTGATTGCCAATCGCGGCGAGATCGCCCTACGCATCATCAACGCCTGCCGGGAACTCGGCATTCATACGGTCGCCATCTACAGCGAGGCCGACCGCAACTCGCTGCACGTGCGTTTTGCCGACGAGGCCATCTGCATCGGCCCGCCGCGGTTGGCGGAGAGCTATCTCAACGTGCCGGCTGTCATCAGCGCTGCTGAGATCGCCGATGTGGATGCGATTCATCCCGGCTATGGATTGCTCAGCGAGAATGCCAACTTCGCCGAGGTCTGCCGCGCCTCCAACATCAAATTCATTGGTCCGCCGCCGGAGATTACCCGGCTGATGGGCGAGAAAGACAAAGCGCGTCAGGCGATGAAGCGCGCGCATGTGCCGATTCTTCCCGGCTCCGATGGAGTGGTTGCCACGGCGGACGAGGCGTTGAAGTGGGCCGCGAAAGTGGGTTATCCGGTCATCCTCAAAGCCAAGGCCGGCGGCGGCGGGCGTGGCATGAGAATCGTGCGAAGCGATGAAGAGTTGCCCAATCTCTTCCATGCGGCTTCCACTGAAGCGGCCAACGCCTTTGGCAACGGCGAGATGTACATGGAGAAGTTCATCGAGAGGCCGCGTCACATCGAGTTTCAGGTGCTGGCCGATGAGCACGGCAACGTCCGTACGCTCTTCGAGCGCGATTGCTCCGTCCAGCGCCGCCATCAAAAACTCATCGAAGAAGCGCCCAGCCTGCAAGTGACGCCAAAGATGCGCGAGGAGTTGAGCAAAACAATTTGTCGCTGCCTCAAGGAGATCGGCTACCAGAACGCCGGGACGGTTGAGTTCCTTATGGATGAAGATGGGCAACTCTACTTCATCGAGATGAATACGCGCGTGCAGGTGGAGCATCCTATTACGGAAGCCATCACCGGCGTGGACATCGTGAAGGCGCAGTTGCTCATCGCTTCAGGCGCGCGGCTGGATGAGATTCTGCCCGCCAAACTGGAGATTCGCGGCCACGCCATCGAAGCTCGCATCAACGCCGAGAATCCCGAGAAATTCACTCCTTCCGCGGGCAAGATTACGGCCTTCAATGTTCCCGGCGGCAATGGCGTTCGAGTGGACACGGCGCTGTACGCTGAAGGCGTCGTACCGCCTTACTACGATTCGTTGATCGCCAAGCTGATCGTTCACGGACGTGATCGCACCGAGGCGATTTCAAAAATGGAGCGCGCGCTGAGTCAATTTATCGTGCAAGGCATTGAGACTTCAATTCCCCTTCATCAGGCTATCTTTGCCGATCCGGAGTTCCGCGCGGGCAACTTCGACACGAAATTCATGGAGAACTTTCTCGCCAATCGTCGGTAAACCAGCGAGGATGTGTAGAGTTCCACTCTCGCCCCTGTCATCTTGAGAAAACGCAAAAAGCCGGTGGATATTCTTCTTGAACTTTTGAGGTTAAGGTGCAAAATATCAAACCGAACCAGGCAATTGCTGAAAGAGCTAACAGCTAGTTTTTTTCAACGCCCTCTTCAGCACTGTCTCCAGCGCCGCCTTTAACTCCGCATACTCCGCCGCTGTCAGCGATCCGGCAATCTTCTCGCTCTCCACGGCAAACAGTTCTTCCTTCAGCGCATTCAGCAGCGCAGCGTTATTACCAGCGGGCGCGGCAATCGCTTGCATAGTCCCAGCGTTCATCGCTGCTCCCGCCGCCGGCTTGCGCAGCAGAAAGGCTATTGCCACCACCATCAGCAGCGCGATGGCTCCCAGAATCCACCAGGTGTACTTCGACGAAATCGGATTCGAGCCGCTGACCGGTGGTCCCAACCCGCCGCCGGGTTGATTACCGGCCACTCCACTCTCTTGCGCGGGGCCGCTCTGCGCACCCTGAGCAGATTGATCATCGCGCGGCATCGATCCATTGCCTGAAACCGTAAACTCCAGCGATTTGCCTGGAAGCGCATCTCGCGCGACAAAGGTTTGAAAGCCGGGGTCCTGCGGCGAAGATTGAAAATTAGATCCCGCGCCAGCGGCAAAGTTCATGCTCTTGGGCATCATCACCCACACGGTTCTCGCCGCAATCGTGAGCTGCGGATGAAAGGTAAACTTGCCGCCGTTGTACGGCAAATTGTACTCAATCTGGAAGAGTGTTCCCTTGTCGCCTTCATCCGGCTGGATGGGAAAGTTAAAGGAGTAGCGGCCCTTGGAACCGGCGGGATCGAGCTTGATCGTGGTCGGCAAACTGCCGACTCCCGGCCGCTGCGCCGACGCGCCCTCCACCACTACTCCCTCCGGCAGCACTATCTCGAAGGTGCGCGGACTCCACTCCGTGCGCGGCGGCGCGCTGGCGTTGTGGACAGCGTAGCGCTCGATCACGCGAAGCTGTCCATTTGCCGACTCCACCAGGCCGATCACATCCTCATCAATACCAACGCCGTCCACCTTTGCCGCCACGTCGTAAACCGTAATGTCACCCGACGCGTTGCCCTCCGGCGCGGCGATAAAATAATCCGCTCCCTGATGCGTCGCCTTGAGCAGCGCAGGGCCATTGCCCGCCTTCTCCAGCGAATAATGTCCGTGCCCGTCGGTCGTCGCGCGCGCACTCTCGCTCATGCCCGTCATCGGATTCAGCAGTGTCACCACATCGCCCGCGGCAGGTTTGCCGGTCGTCTTGTTGGTCACTGTGCCGGTGATAGTAGCGGCCAGCGACAGCGAGCCTGTGAACAGCAAGCTCATAACAAATATGCGAAAAATCATCTGCATCGATCTCATCGTCGTGTGGGAATCCTTGAAGGGGACGGGCTTTAGCCCGTCCGTTATCAATTCGTTTGGGTTCGTGGCTTTAGCCACTGAGGGAATGCCTGCATTGCAAATAAACTTCCCTCGGTGGCTAAAGCCCAATGATGTTTTGTTTCATACGCACGGGCTAAAGCCCGTACCCTTCAGGTCTAAACGGATTGAAGACCAAGCGCGTCACGCTCGCTGCAACTGCTCAATCTCGCTCATCAACCGCGCCGTCTCATTCTCAAGCTGCGCCCGCTGCGCAACAAAATCCTCTTCAGGATACTTGCCCGCCTTGAACTCAAAGTTCAAATCGCGCAGATTTTCGTAAAGCTGCTCCTTGCGCTCCAGCAAAAAATCCAGCCGCGTCTTCTCGCGCTGTGATGCAAAGACATTCTCCGGCCAGAAGGTATAAACAAACAACCCAAACAGCAGCAGTACTCCCGCAATCAAACCCTGTGTCGGCGTCATGATTCAATACCCTCCATAGCACTATTCCCTATTCCCTAGTCCCTATTGCCTGGTTTCTATTCCGTCTCCCGGCGAATCTTTTCCTTCATCGCATCCGTTGCCGGGTCAGCAACCAAATCCTCATTCTGCTTCTTGCCCACCGACCACCGCCGCACCAGAAGAATCGTTCCCAGCAGCGCCGCCGCAAAAACAGCAAACGGCGCAATCCACGCCACCAGATCAAAGCCCTCTTTACTGGGCGCGGCCAGCACCACAGCGCCGTACTTGGCCACGAACGAATCCAGAATCTCCTTGTCGCTTTTGCCCGCTGCAATTCCCGCGCGTAATAAAGCCAGTTCCTCAGTCGAGTTCGAGCAGCCCACATGGTTGCATTCGCCCAAAATCTCCGCGCAGCCGCAGGTACACATCAGACGATGGTTCAAATCGCTGTAGCGGTTGCTAGGCCCCGCCGCTCCTACCGAGAAGCAAACAGCAACAGCCAGCGCCAATGCCTGCGCCGATTTCAGCAATACGGAGGGAGGCGGGGGTTTCAACCCCCGCAAATAGCCAGATAATTCGATGCGGGCTTTAGCCCCTGAGGGATCAACTTCCGGCACAGCCTGATAATTCTTCATGGCTGCCCTCCCTTCTGCGCCATCGGCTTCAGGCTGGGAACCAGTGCGATCAGCGTCCCTAAAAACAGCAGCGCAAACCCCGCCCATATCCAACTCACCAACGGATTCAAATACGCCTTGATGATCGGATGGCCGTTATCGGGATTCTCTCCCTCGTACACTACATACAAATCCCAGCCAGGAACTGAGTGAATCGCCACCATCGTCTGCGGCTGTCCATTGGCCAAATAAACCCGCCGCTCCGGCGTCATCTGAAATCGCTTCACGCCGCCCTCATACACATCCAGCCGCGCAAACCAGGAATCGTAGTTGGCATTCGAGTCCTCGGTCGGTCCCACGCACTCCAGCGTGTACGGCCCGATGGACATCTTGTCGTTGAGCGCCATCTCCGTTTCCACATTGCGATTGAAGGCCGCGCCCGCAAATCCCATGAACATAATCACGATCGCGATGTGGACAATATAGCCGCCATAGCGCCGCGTATTGCGACGGATCAGCATATACTTCGCCCAAACCAGATTCCGTCCGCTCTGCTTGGCAATCACAAGCGTCCCGCGCAAAAACTCCGAGCCAATCGCCGTCAGCACCGCCGCCGAAATCGCAAACGCCACCAGCGCGTACAGATTGCCCTCGTCCAGCGCGCCATCCTTCCACGGTCGCACGCCTACTACAAGACAAACAGCAACCGTAACCCAAAGCGCAATGACCGGCAGTACAAAGTTGCGCTTGATTGCCTTCAGCGAAGTAGCCCGCCACGGCAGCAGCGGCCCCACGCCCGTCAAAAACAGCAGAAACAATCCAATCGGCACGGCGACATTGTTATAGAACGGCGCGCCCACCGTCACCTTGTTGCCCACCACGTACTCGCTCAAAATCGGAAACAGCGCGCCCCACAAAATTACAAAGCAAGCCGCCAGCAGCACCAGATTGTTAAACAGGAAGCTCGACTCGCGGCTCACCAGCGACTCCAGTTGTTGCTCGCTCTTCAGATGGTCGCGCTGCAAGATATATGTGAAGATGCACACCGCCAGCACCACGCCCATGAATGCCACAAACCACGTGCCAATCGACGACTGCGCAAAAGCGTGCACCGAACTCACCAGGCCCGCGCGCGTCAGCAGCGTGCCCAGCATCGTCAGCAGGAATGTGGTGAAGATCAGCCACACATTCCAGCTCTTCATCATGCCCTTCTTCTCCTGCATCATCACAGAGTGAAGAAAAGCCGTCGCGGTCAGCCACGGCATCAGGCTCGCAATCTCCACCGGATCCCATCCCCAGTAGCCGCCCCAGCCCAGCACCGCGTACGCCCAGTGCATCCCCAAAATAATTCCGCAGGAGAGAAACAGCCACGTCACCAGCGTCCACACGCGCGTAATCCTGATCCACTTCTCGCCCGGATAGCGCATCATCAGCGCCCCCAGCGCAAAGGCGAACGGCACTGAAAATCCCACGTAGCCCAGATACAGCATCGGCGGATGAATCACCATCTCCGGATACTGCAACAGCGGATTCAGCCCGTTGCCATCCGCGGGCGTCGCGCCCTGATAGAGCGCAAACGGCGGCGCCGCAAAGCACAACACCGCCAGAAAGAAGAGTTGAATCGCCGCTAGAATCACCCCGGCGTACGCATAGAGCTTGACATCGGTCTTATGCGTCAGACGCAGCACAAATCCATACGTACCCAGCAGCCACGCCCACAGCAGCAGCGAACCTTCCTGCCCAGACCAGAGAGCGGAAAACTTGTATGCCGCCGGCAGCGCGCGGTTCGAGTGCTCCATGATGTACGTCAGCGAAAAATCGTTGGCAAAGACCGACCACACCAGCGCAATGGCCGCCGCCGTCACCGCGAAGAAGCCCGCAATCCCTGCCCGCCGCGCCGTGTCCGCCAGCCGCTCCGGCGAGATCGCCGCCTGCTGTCCGGTCGCAATCAGCCGCAGCGCCACAGCCCCCGCCAGCAAGTTATACGCCGCCAGCGCCAGCGCAATCAAAAGTGCAAAACTGCCAAAGGCTGCCATCAACTCTCCGCATTCGATTCCGGATGTCTCGCACCCAGGCCGCCGCCCTTAGCAAACTCATCCTCCATTCATCATAATCGCCGCCGGCGTGATCTGCCTCACATCGCTGTCCGAAAATGAGACACATATGCGAGAGGTCAATCTCTACCCCAGCAAAAACTCCTTCTCTCGCAGCTCCTTGATCGAGTCGCGCAGCTTCGCCGCCCGCTCGAACTCGAACTTCTTCGCCGCCTCGCGCATCTCCGCCTCAAGTTTGGCAATGAAGCTGTCCAGCTCCGCTTGTGTAGCAAACCCCTCCGGCAGCGCCGCCGTCTCCTCCTCAGCCACATCTCCATACTCGGCCTTCAATATCGCCGCCAGTCCCATATCCACCGGACTGATAATCGACTGCGGCGTAATCCCATTCTCCTCGTTGTACGCCCGCTGAATCCGCCGCCGCCGGTCCGTCTCGTCCATCGCCCGCCGCATCGAGTCGGTAATCTTGTCCGCATACAAAATCGCCCGCCCCTGCAAGTGCCTTGATGCCCGCCCCATCGTCTGAATCAGCGATCCAGCCGAGCGCAGAAACCCCTCCTTATCCGCATCCAGAATCGCCACCAGAGAAACCTCCGGCAGATCCAGCCCTTCCCGCAGCAAGTTAATCCCGATCAGCACATCAAATTCGCCCTTGCGCAGCCCGCTCAGCAGCTTCACCCGCTCCAGCGTCTCAATCTCCGAGTGCAGATACCGGCAGCGCACATCCACCTCCGTGTAGTAGCCCGCCAAATCCTCTGCCATTCGCTTCGTCAGCGTCGTCACCAGCACTCGCTCATTCCGCTTCGCCCGCTCCCTGATCTCCGCCAGCAGATCGTCAATCTGCCCCTTCACCGGACGAATCTCCACCTCAGGGTCCACCAATCCCGTCGGTCGAATCACTTGTTCCACCACCACCCCCGCCGACCGCGTCAGCTCATACGGTCCCGGCGTCGCCGAAACATAAATCGCCTGATGCACACGATTCTCAAACTCCTCGAACTTCAGCGGACGATTATCCATCGCCGACGGCAGCCGGAATCCGTAATCCACCAGGTTTTGCTTGCGGCTCCGGTCCCCATGCCACATCCCATGCACCTGCGGAATCGTCGCGTGGCTCTCGTCGATAAAAAGGAGAAAATCCCGCGGAAAATAATCCAGCAGCGTCGGCGGAGCTTCGCCGGGCAGGCGGCCTGAGAAGTGCCGCGAATAATTCTCAATTCCGTGGCAGTAACCCATCGACTTGATCATCTCCAGATCGTAGCGCGTCCGCTGATGAATCCGCTGCGCCTCCACCATCCGGCCCTCGGACTCCAGCCGCGGCATCCACTCATTCAACTCCGCCACAATCGATTCAATCGCCAGAGCCTTCGTCTCCGGCTGCATCACATAATGGCTCTTCGGATAAATCGGCAGCCGCGCAAACTTCTGCTTCACCGTTCCAAACAGCGGATCAATCTGCGAGAGGCTTTCTATCTCATCGCCGAATAACTCAATCCGATAAGCCGTCTCATCATACGTCGGATAAACTTCGATCACATCGCCGCGCACTCGGAATGTCCCGCGCCTGAAGTCCACATCATTCCGCTCGTAAAGTATCTCCACCAATCGTCGAGTTATATCCTTGCGGCTGATCTTCTGCCCCTTCTCCAGCAGCAGCAGCATCCCGTAGTAAGCCTCCGGCGAACCCAATCCATAAATGCAGCTCACCGAAGAGACAATAATCGCGTCCCTCCGCTCGAACAGGCTGCGCGTAGCCGAAAGCCGCAACTTATCCAGTTCTTCATTCACCGTCGCTTCCTTCTCGATATATAAGTCCCCAGCGGGAATATATGCCTCCGGCTGATAAAAGTCGTAGTAACTCACAAAGTATTCGACGGCATTGTTAGGAAAGAACTGCTTGAACTCGTGATAAAGCTGCGCGGCGAGAGTTTTATTGTGCGCCAGGATCAGCGCCGGCCGGTTCGATTGCTCAATCACCTTGGCCATCGTGAAGGTCTTTCCCGACCCCGTCACTCCCAGCAGCACCTGGTGCTTCTCCCCAGCCCCAAGCCCGCGCATTAGCTCGTTAATCGCTCGCGGCTGATCCCCCCTCGGCTTGTAACCCGTCACCAGTTCAAAGTCCATGCGAGGATTATACCTCGAAGGCGAATACCGGGCGAATATCAGGGCAAACGCATTTCACAATATGGGAAGAATCTCTCTTGAAAAGGCACGGCTTCAGCCGTGCCAATGAAGGGTACGGGCTTTAGGAATGAAGGGTACGGGCTTTAGCCCGTACATAAATCATGCATGATCATCGCTCGGCTTTAGCCGCCGAGGGAATCATCCGTCAATATTGCTTCAAAATCCGAGTTTTTCCGTAGCCTGTGAAGTCGTGTCCGTTCAAACCGCCATTGCCCACGATTCAAAATCCAAATGCGTTTGCCCTGGGGCGAATATATCTATCGATTGACTGACTGCGAAAGAACTGCTTATGAAAGACAACAAGCGTCAGGCAAAACCTTCTGAGACGATTATTGATTCCCGTTCTTTCCTGCGCCGAATATTTTTTGCAGCAGATTGCGGTGCTCGTTAGGGTGGTCGCAGGTCTCGGTCGGCGCGGTTCCGGCAAGGAAGTCGGCTTGAAAGCTGATCGGGCAAGATGAGTCGCTGAGCAGGTTGCTGACGCTGTCGATGGTGGCTGACTGAACGCCGTCAGGCGCGGTGAAATAGTTAGTGTCAGAGTACTGCGGCAGTTGGACGGCCTTCTTCATAAACGCCGCCCAGATGGGAGCGGCGGCGTGAGCGCCCTCGATCTTCACGTCGGTATAGTCGTCGTTGCCAACCCAGACGATGCACAGCAAATTACTAGTGAAGCCGGCAAACCATGCGTCGTGGCTGGTGCCGGTCTTGCCGGCGGCGGGCGAGGTAAATCCCATGTTGCGCACACCTGCGCCGGTTCCAGTGCCGGTAACGTCGCTGTGCAGCACATTCTCCATCAAGCTAACTGTAAGATATGCCACACGCGGGTCGAGAATCTGCTTGGAGTCGTGAGTGTAATCGGTGATGATGTCGCCGGTGGATGAGCGCACACTGGCCAGCATCCACGGCTCCAGGCGCAGGCCGCCGTTGGCGAACATCGTGTAAGCTCCGGCCATATCAAGCGGCGTGGCGTCGTACGCGCCAATTGCCATGGCGGGTGTTCCCCGCGCGTTCTTCACACCGGCATCGCGGGCCAGCGCGGCCACGCGATCAAAGCCCACCATCGAGGCCAGACTGATGGTGGCGTTGTTCAGCGAGCGCATCAGCGCGAAGCGCGCCGTGACCTGACCGTGATACTCGTCTTCAAAGTTCTTGGGCGTGTACTCCTCGCCGGTGCCGGCGTTGTACGTGGTCGGTTCGTCCTTCAAAATCGTCAACGGCGAGAAGAGCTTGCTCTCGCCCGGCAGGACAGTGCCTTCGGCGGCGGTGGCAAAGGCGGCGGCGTATACGAAGGGCTTGAAGATGGAGCCGGTGGGTCGCTTGGCCACGGCGTGATTCAACTGCGAAACGCCGTAGCTGCGCCCGCCTACTACCGCCAGCACCTGACCGGTGTGGGGATTGAGCGCAACCAGCGCTACCTGCGGATAGTCGTATTTTTCGCCGCGCTTTTTTTCTTTCGCGTGCAGCTTGTCCACCTGCTCGTCGATCACGTGCACTGTGGATTCGACCGCGTCCGTTGCAACCCGCTGCAGGTCGGGATCAAGCGAGGTATAGATGCGCAAACCTTCGCGGTTGAAATCGCGGTCGCCGAGCTTCTGCACCATCTGATCGTGAACCAGATCGACGAAATAAGGTGCTTCGCTGGCGTCCACACTGCCGGGAACCAGATGCAGCGGCTCGGCCTTGGCCTGCTCCGCTTGGCCCTTGGTAATCGCTCCTGTTTCGACCATCGAATCCAGCACAAGGTTGCGCCGCTCGATGGCGCGGTCAGGATGATGGAAGGGATTCAGCCGGCTGGGGCTTTGGATGATGCCCGCCAGCAGAGCGCACTCCGCCAGGTCGAGTTGATGCGCGTCCTTGCCGAAGAAGGCCTGCGAAGCCTCGCCGAAGCCGTCGATGGAGAAGCTGCCGCGCTGGCCGAGAGGGATCTGATTGGCATACATCTCGAAGATCTGCTGCTTGTTAAAGCGGTTTTCGAGATGAAGGGCAACTACGATCTGCGATATTTTATACCGGACTGTACCAGTGTCGGCGACGATGAGCAGCTTGGCAAGTTGCATCGTCAGCGTGGATGCGCCGCCTCGATGCCTGCGGTCGCCGATCAGATCGTGCCATGCCCAACTAATCATGCTGATGTAGCTGACGCCGCCGTGCTCAAAGAAACGGCGGTCCTCGATGGCCAGCACCGCATTGACCAGAGTCAGCGGAATTTCGTCGTAGGTGAGCAGGCGGCGCTTGGTGCGGTTGGCGTCATCGCTCAGGCCGGTAATCAGCAGAGGCTCCAGCTCATAACTCGAAAGCTGCTGGCCGTGGTCGTCGGTGATCGACTGCACCGCTCCGGCGCTGGTGTGGATGGTAGCGCTGTCCTGAGAGTGATAGGATTGCGGGCCGGGATGCACGGTGATGTTCAGCACGCCTTGTTTGTAGGTGCCCATCTCGGAGGGTTGCGCGGCGCCATCAATCGTGTAGCCGGCCTCGCGCAGTTCATTCGCAATCAGGCTGACGGAGAGCTTCTGTCCCGGACGAACCTCGCGCGGCGCGGCATAGATCTTGGCGGTCGAGGCAAAGATGGGCTGCTTCAGGCGGTCGTCCACAATGTGCCGGTACTTAATGTAAAAAAAGCCGAAGACGGAAAAACCCACGAGAGCGACCGCCGCAACCGCAATCAGCCCTACGCGCAAAAGCAGCGACGTCCAGGGGCGCTGTCCAGTGGGTTTTTGAAATCGAATCTTCAAAGCCATCGATGCTCCTTGAAATGCAGCTTATAGCCTTCAGCTATCAGCTTTCAGCCTCTAATCATCAACCAATAGCAATTAGCCAAAGCCAACAGCTTGTTATTCAATGGAAAAACTGAAAGCTGATAGCTGAGGGCTGAAGGCTATCCTACGCTCAGATCGCTCCCAGCAGTCCCTCTTCTGCCACGCGTTCTTTGACCAGCTTCACCACATCGCCGATGCTCGCATCTTCGCTTGTCGAAGTCGCGCGCGTGACCAACTCGACCTTGCCTTCGGCGGCTTTTTTGCCGACGTTGATGCGGTAGGGAATGCCGACCAGATCAGCGTCTTTGAATTTGACGCCGGCGCGCTCGTCTCGGTCATCAAGGAGTACGTCGAGGCCGGCGGCTTCAAGCTCAGCGGCGAGCTTTTCGCCGGTCTCTTCGAGCAGAGCATCGGTCATGTTCGTAATGGTGACAACGACGGTGAAGGGAGCAATCGAAGCCGGAAGCCAGAAGCCGTTCTTGTCGTTGGATTGCTCGACGGCAGCGGTGAGGATGCGTTCGATGCCGATGCCGTAACTGCCCATGATGGGCGTAACTTCCTTGCCGTTGGGGTCGAGTACGCGCGCGCCCATCGACTCGGAGTATTTGTAGCCCAGCTTGAAGATGTGTCCGATTTCGACGGCCTTGCCGACAACAAGTTTGCCCGCGCAGTTTTCTTTGGGGCAGGATTCGCCTTCATTGACGGTGCGAATGTCGGCGGCTATCGTCCAGGAGAAATCGCGGCCTGGAGTGACGTTGCGCAGGTGATAGTCGAGTTTGTTCGCTCCGGCGACCATGTTCTTGCGGTTTTCGAGTGAGCTATCGACTACCACAGTTAGTTGGTCATCGAGAGGCTTGGCGCTGGCTTTCAATCCAACCGGTCCCAAAAAACCCGCGGGAGCGTTGAAGAAGTTCTCCAACTCTTCGGTCTGCATGGTGCGCAACTCTGCTGCTCCGATTGCTCCGAGAAGTTTCGTCTCATTCACTTGATGGTCGCCGCGCAGAAATGCCGCGACTCCGTGCCAGGTGTCGGGTTTGCCTACCGCGCCGCGCCAGAGCGCCATGTAGGCCACACACTTGATGTCGGAGGACTCGGCCATTTTAAAAAATGCCGCTACATCGGCAATCGCTCCGCAGCCCGGTGTATGCACCAGTTCCGGCTTGCCGTCGCCTGTCGCTTCCATCTCAACGACTGGCGCGAGGCGCGATGTCGCCTTCTCAGTATTCGCCGCGTAACCGCAGACCGGGCAGCTTGCGATCAGATCTTCGCCGGCGTCGGTGTAACACATGAACTCCTGCGACTGCGAGCCGCCCATCGAGCCAGAGTCGGCCTCGACGGCAACAAACTTCAATCCGCAGCGCGTGAAGATTTTGCGATAAACCGCATCGTGCAATTCAAAGCTCTTATCGAGTCCGGCCTTGTCAATGTCAAAGGAGTAGGCATCCTTCATCGTGAATTGACGCACACGCAGCAAGCCCGACTTGGGCCTCGGCTCGTCGCGAAATTTGGTCTGAATCTGATACCAGATCTGCGGCAACTGCTTGTAGCTGCGCAGCTCATTGCGGGCGATTACCGTCATGATCTCTTCGTGCGTCATGCCCAGGCAAAGCTCCGCGCCCTTGCGATCCTTGAGACGAAACATATTGTCGCCCATGCCGGTCCAGCGGCCGCTCTCGACCCAGGGTTCCTTGGGCAGCAGTGCGGGAAGATAAAACTCCTGGCCAATCTGGTTCATCTCCTCGCGCACGATGGCGACGATCTTGTTGATGGAGCGCTGGGCGAGAAACAAGTAGTTGTAAAGCCCCGCGCCCATCTGGCGAATGTAGCCGGAGCGGATAAGAAAACGATGGCTGGCCACTTCGGCGTCCGCCGGGGCCTCGCGCAGCGTGGGAATGAAAAGTTTGGACCAGCGATGCATAGAGATGAGGGAGTGCTTTCCGGCCGGCAAGCCGGCGCAAGGGATTCTGTTGGTGCTTCCATTCTAAATCTTCCGGGCGCGGAGAATTTCATCCAAGAACAAAGAAGAGTGAAAGATGCCAATTAAAAACATTCTTAGAACCTGTTTACGATCTCCTGAGCAGTAATCTGAGGAAAGCCAAGTGGAT
>CAYOYX010000021.1:0-41406 GCA_964408275.1 uncultured Occallatibacter sp. | reverse complement strand
TGCAGCAGACGCGCGGCATGAGCATCGGCTACCTGCCGCAGGAGGGGTTGGCGCTCACCGGGCGGACGGTCTTCGAGGAGTGCCTAACGGTCTTTGATGAGCTGCGCGAGATGGCTTGCGAGGTGGAGAGGCTGGGCGGGCAGTTGGCCGTGCTGGATCACGAGGGCGCGGAGTACGAGGCCGCAGCCGAGCGCTACTCTATGCTGCAAGATCGCTTTCATGCGCTCGACGGCTACGCGCTGGATGCGCAGGTGGGCGGCGTGCTGACCGGACTCGGCTTTGGCAAGGAAGATTGGACGCGGCAGACGGATGAGTTCAGCGGCGGCTGGCAGATGCGGATTGCGCTGGCCAAACTGCTGCTGGCCAAGCCGAATCTTTTGTTGCTCGACGAACCTACAAACCATTTAGACCTTGAAACGCGCAACTGGCTGGAAGATTATCTCAAGAGTTATCCCTTCGGTTACATACTTATCTCGCATGATCGATATTTTTTGGATGTAACAATCGATAGAACCGTCGAGATATGGAATAAAAGGCTGAATACCTATCAGGGAAATTACACAAAGTATCTAAGTCAAAAAGATGAGAGGCGAACGCAGTTACAGGCGGCTTATAGCAATCAGCGCCAACAGATTGAGCATCTGGAGGCCTTCATCAATCGCTTCCGCGCTCAGGCCACCAAAGCCAAGCAGGTGCAGAGCCGCATCAAGGAGTTAGATAAAATTGAGCGCATCGAGATTCCCGAAGAGGAATCTACAATCCACTTCAAATTTCCTCAGCCGCCGCCTTCGGGACGCATGGTTGCGGAGGCCGATGGAGTTACCAAGAGTTATGGCGCGAAGTTAGTGCTCGACAAGGTGAGCTTTCGCGTAGATCGCGGCGACCGCGTGGCGTTGGTGGGCGTGAACGGCGCGGGAAAATCAACGCTGATTAAATTACTAACTGGAGTGGAAGCTCCGACGGCCGGCGAGATCAAGCTGGGGCACAATGTAACGAGCGAGTACTTTGCGCAGGACCAGTACAAAGTTTTGGACGGTGATGCGCGAATGCTGGACGAGATCAGCCGAGCCGCGCTGAAGGTGCCGGAGAATGAGTTGCGCTCGCTGCTGGGCTGCTTTTTGTTCAGCGGCGACGATGTCTTCAAGCGGCTTGGCGTGCTGAGCGGCGGCGAACGCAATCGTTTTGCGCTGGCGCGAATTCTGGTCTCGCCGTCGAATTTTTTGCTGTTGGATGAGCCGACGAATCACCTAGATATGCGCGCAAAAGATGTGTTGCTGGAGGCATTAGCGGCCTTCACCGGCACAGTGATTTTCGTTTCGCATGATCGCTATTTCATCGACCGTCTTGCTACGCGCGTGCTGGAAGTTGAGAATGGCGCGGTGACCAGCCACGAAGGCAACTACGAAGATTACCTGCGCTGGAAGGAACTGCAGACTGCTTTTTATCAGGGTGCTACTTCAAAGCCTGCCCTGAGCGCAGCCGAATGCGCGCCGAAAAGCGATCAAAATACAGACGGGGCTTTAGCCCCTGACGATTTACAGAAAGCTGGCAATCGTCCGCGCCGGTTGAATCCGATCAAGCAGAAGCAGATGGAGGAACGCTGCGCATTTCTGGAAGAGGAAGTCCCACGCATCGAATCTTCCATAGCCCACACCGAAGAGCAGTTGGGAGTCTATATTAATGCTGACGAGACGCAGCGATTGACTGCGCTGGCAGTGGAGTTGCGCAGGCAGTTAGCTGAGCTTACGGATGAGTGGGAAGAGCTGATGGTGCAGCTTGATCTGTAGTTTTCGCACCGCTGATTCAATGATTGCTTCAACTCCCTCTTGCCACAAACCGCGCTTTGGTACTATGCTTTACTTATGCGTCGATGTCGCTAACACCGCCCTGGTGCCGAGTGCGACGGTGACGTGCGCCGAACTGGCGTACACTTCCCCGCCCGAGAGATTGACCCATCACCCCTACAAACAGAACCGTCCGGGATCGCGTCCCGGAAAAAGGAGATCATCATGGCGCACATAGCTGCGAATGTAACGGAACTGATTGGCAAGACACCTTTAGTGCGACTGAACAAAGTGGCGGCGGGGCTGCCGGCGACGGTCGTGGCCAAGCTGGAGAGCCAGAACCCGGTATCGAGCGTTAAGGATCGCATTGGCTTCGCGATGATTGAAGCCGCCGAGAAGGCCGGCAAGATTACCCCGGGCAAGACGGTCTTGATTGAGCCGACGAGCGGCAATACGGGCATTGCGCTGGCCTTTGTGGCGGCGGTGAAGGGCTACCGGATCATTCTCACCATTCCGGAGACGATGAGCCTGGAGCGGCGCGTGCTGCTGCTGGCCTTTGGCGCGGAGATTGTGCTTACGCCGGGGCCGAATGGAATGAAGGGCGCTATCGCCAAGGCCGAGGAGATCAAGGCGAAGACGCCGAATGGATATATTTTGCAGCAGTTCGACAACCCGGCGAATCCGGCGATTCACTATGCGACGACGGGGCCGGAGCTTTGGAACGACACGGACGGCAAGATCGACATTCTGATTTCCGGCGTGGGCACGGGCGGGACGATCACCGGCGCGGGCAAGTACATCAAGGAGCGCAAGCCGGAGTTCAAAGCTATTGCCGTGGAGCCCGCGGACAGCGCAGTGCTGAGCGGCGGCAAGCCGGGACCGCACAAGATTCAGGGTCTGGGCGCGGGCTTTGTGCCGGGCGTGCTGGACACGAAAATTGTGGATGAGGTGGTGCAGGTGACCAACGAGGAGTCGATTGCGCTGGCTCGTCGGCTGCCGTTGGAAGAGGGCTTGTTTGTGGGCATCAGTTCTGGCGCGGCGGTGGCGGCGGCGCTGAAGGTGGCCGCGCGGCCGGAGAACAAGGGCAAGCTGATCGTGGTGGTGCTGCCGGACTTCGGCGAGCGGTATCTATCGAGCATCTTGTTCGAGAGCCTGCGGCAGCAGGCGCTGGCGCTGCCGGTGGAGCAGATTGCGGTAGCAGCGTGACTTGAGCCGTCGCGGATTCCCAGGTCTCGAATGCGAGACCTGGGGCAACAGACTTCAACTTAGGGGAATATGATTTTGATAAGAACATCCCTCAGGGGCTAAAGCCCGTGTTTATTTTGCTGCCTTTGGGCAGTCAGGGCTGAAGCCCTGACCTACCAGTCGTGCCCTTTCAAAGCGCGCCGATTTGCAGCTTTGAGAAAATGGATATGAATTTGCTTGACCGTATTCACGAAGACATCAACTCCGTGCTGGAGCGCGATCCGGCAGCGCGCTCGCGGCTGGAGGTGCTGCTCTGCTATCCGGGGCTGTGGGCGGTATGGATTCATCGCGTCTCGCATTGGCTGTGGGGCAAGCGGCTGCGGCTGGCGGCAAGGCTGCTCTCGCAGGTGGGACGATTTTTCACGGGCGTTGATATTCATCCCGGCGCTTTGTTGGGGCGGCGGTTGTTCATTGACCACGCAACCGGGGTGGTGATCGGCGAGACCTCGATTGTGGGCAGCGACGTGACGATGTATCAGGGCGTGACGCTGGGCGGCACGGGAAAGGTGCATGGCAAGCGGCATCCGACTGTTTGCGACGGAGTTTTTGTCGGCAACAACGCCAACCTGCTCGGCAACATCACCATCGGCGAGAACTCGCGGGTGGGCGCGGGTTCGGTGGTGCTATCGGATGTGCCGCCCAACTCGACGGTGGTGGGCGTTCCGGCGCACATTGTTTACCGCAACGGCGAACGGGTGCTGATTACCGATCCGCACGACATCAAGGACCCGCTCTCGGATTCGCTGATTGCGCTGGCGGCTCGCGTGGATGAACTGGAAGAGCGCCTGGGCGGGCAACGCAGGCCTACAGAGCAGTTCGTCGCCGAGGAGGCTGAGCGCACAGCGTATCGCGCGGAGCTGGAGCGGCGGCAGTATGTGTCGATGGGCGAGGGTATCTGAAGCGGCTGCGCGCTTCCGTTGCTCATCAATCCTCCCGGTGTATCAAGCCGATCATGCCAATTCATGCCTCATCATTTAGAGTGTCAGTGTGGCTGCTGCGCGGACCTGCGCACAGGAGAGATTGGAATGCCGTCGAAGCAAACAGAAGTGAATGTAATTCTTATCGGTTTGGGCGCCATCGGCAAAGGCGTGGTGCGCCATTTGTATGCCTGCCGCGACGAGGCGGCTTCGCCGTTTCCAAAGGGGATGAAGGTTGCGCTGCGCACAGTTATCGACTATGTGAAGAAAGAGGATGAGCAGGAGGAGCGGAAGAGATTTCTGGCGGGGCACTTTGCCGAAGCAGGGATGTCCTTTGACGGCGTGAGCGCGGCGTCGCTGGAAAAACTTGAAAAGGATTTTGTGGCGGCCAGGGCCAAGGGCCAGATGACAGTGGTGATTGAATGCACGGGAAGCACGGAGCTTGCTGGGCTTTTTAATTGCTGCCTTGCGAACAAGGTGCCTGTGATTACACCGAACAAGGCATTCCTGGCGAGGAATCCGCAACTGCTGGATGCGTTCATGAAGGCCGAGGTTCCGCTGCTCTTTGAAGCCGCAGTGGGCGGAGGAATGCCGACGATCAAGATGCTGCGAGATATGTATGGGAGCGACCGGGTCAGCCTGATGGCGGGAGTTCTGAATGGAACCACAAACTACATTCTGTCCACGATGGAAAAGGGTGCGGGATTTGCGGATGCGCGGCTGAAGGCCTGCGCGCGGCATCTAGCGGAGCCAAGCTCCGGCAAGTGGGATCCGAAGAGGGATCTGGACTTGAACGGGTCGGATACTTACTCGAAGATTTCGCTGCTGGCGAGGCTGGCGTGGGGATACACCGGCGGCTATCGCGCGGAGGAGTTGGAGAGCCACGGCCTTCCCGCATATTTCATCCGCCGCGCCGATCTTCGTTACGCAAAGGAGAAGCTGAAATCCGCGATCCGGTTTGTGGGCGTCGCGCGCCAAGTGATCAACTCCGCCGGGGAACACAGCACCGATATTTTTTATTGCCCGGTGATGCTGCCCGCCGGACATGAGCTATGCCAGATCGATGGAGAGAACAATGCGCTGCTGGTTGCCTCGGACTTCACGGGCACGACGCTCTCGGTTGGGCCGGGAGCGGGACCATCGCCGACGGCCAACGCGATTATCTCCGATCTGCTTTACCTGCTTAGGGAGCGAGCAGCGCATCCAGAGGCAACGACGCTGGCCGCGGGCGCCGCGCAACGCAACTCCGATGCAAGCCTGAAGATCAGGAACTTTGAGGATGTGTCGTTCGGCGGCTACTATCTGCGCTTTGTGGTGAAGGATCAGCCGGGGCTTGTCGGCGGAATCGCGGAGCTGCTGGGCAAGTCGGAGATCGGCATTCGGGAGATATTGCAGCTCGAACATACGCAGGCTGAGATTCGCGAGCTGCTGGAATGCGCGGCTACAGATGCTGCATCCGTTAAGGCCGGAGATGAGTGGAAGTATCTGCCTTTTGCGCTGACCGTGGAACGCGCGTCGATCAAGAATATTTTGCGGACGGTCGATACGATTCGCAAGTATTTGGAGCGGGAAGGCGCACTGGGCGCGGAGCCGGTGATTGTTCCGCTGATGGAGATTCCGCGCGTGAACGGCTGGCATAAGCGGGGCAACATCGAGGAGCTGGAGGCGTGGTCCAAAGAGGCCGCGGATCAACTGCGCGGAGAGAAGCTGAGCGTGGACCTGTTTCCCGAGCGCTATCTCGATCCAAGAAACTCACGCGCGCTGGAGATTCTGAATGCCGAAGAGAAGCAGATCAAGGAAGGCAAGGTCAGCGTGAAGCGAATCTTCCTTTGCGCGGCGAACTCGATCAGCGATTTGTTGAAGAGCGTCATTCGCGACCATCAAAGGAAGGGCGTTGAGGTTCGCGTACTGGACATTGAAAGTGCGGATAAATATCTGCGCCGCATCGAGGATGGACTCTTTGTCGATTTCTCGGTTTATGCAGCGCAGGAGATCGGGATCGTCGAGCTGGCTGTGAAAGAAAGCGACGGGCGGATGCGCACCGGTGACCGCGGCTATCAGGTTTATGGAAGCGCGGAGCTGGATGGTTACATCCGAATCTTCTCGGCGCTGTGGGCCTTTGCGGAGAGTCCGCGGACAGTGGATAGTGGTCAGTGAGCAGTGGACAGTTCGCCGGGTTGAAGTTCATCGTCGGTGCATCGGGTACCCCCACCCATATTTTGTAGGGAAATTCCTTTGTTTCATGAGGTTACAGGGAGGGTTGCGCTGTAAAATCGTCAAAACAAAGAAGTTCCCTACAAAATCCTCCTGGATAAGGAGTTACGGGACGTTTGGAGAACTGTGGACAGGAAAAGCCCATGGGTTTGGTTGGTGGTCATGAATTGATTGTGCGCTGCAAGCGGGTAATTGTATGCAAAGCAGCGGACCGGCATCGAAGGCGAAAGGCCCGCGGCTGAAGCCGATTCTCCTGCGTGGCTGGTTTTCAGGAGCCTAAAGGCTCCTGCTCCCTCCGATCGTCGAAGACCCGCTCATCGCGATAAAACTGCGATACACGGGGCACAGCTTCTCATTGCTCTTGGTGATTCTTCGGTGTTGATGGGCGGGCCATCTACCGGTGAGACAGAGCATAAGAAAAAAGATACAAGCGAATTTCATAGCAAGCCGGATTATAGGCGTCATTTCTCCACCACGGCCTTCGCGTCTTTTCCCTGCTCGGACTCCACGCGGAATTTTTTGTAGTCGTAGTCGCGCTCGGTGATGTGCTGATGAATTTCTTTGACGAGAAAAAGCCGCAATGCGACCGTTCCCTCGCCGCCGGTGAGAAACCATATCTCCCCGTTCACAGGCGCTTGATCGAAGTGGAAGTTGGAGCCATTTTTAATGCTGGCTACGATTCCACCAGCAATGCGGAAATCGTCGTTGAATGTGACGTCGAGATGCGCAACCTTCAGATCGGTTTCGTCGATCCAAGCCGTTCCCTGGAGTTTTTTGGAGATGTCTTCGACGATGCCGTGCGCCTTGGCGTCCTTGCGGCCCACAAAGTCAAAGACGATGGTTGGCCGGCCGCGATAGATTTCGCGGCGCGGATTGCGAGCATCCATGACTTCGAGTATCTGGCGCAGTTCGAGTATCTGTTGCAGGGAAATCTCATGCCGTTCCTTCGAGTCTGACTTCTCGTCCTTTTCAACTTCCTTTGTAACGCTCTCGGTCTCCTTTTTCTGCTCCTCATCGGAGAGCGGCTTGCCGTCCTTTTTCACTTTGCGGGCAATCTGATGGCCCTTGACGAAGAAGACTTCAAACTCCTCTGATTCGGTCTTGCTCACCTGGCCTTTGCTATCGATCTGCTGCACGGTAATTGCGGCGCTATAAGTGTAGTTTTCGCGCACCTCGTCGAGCTGCTTCTGATGTTCGCGAACATCGTTCATTAATTGATGAATATCCGGCAAAGGCTTTGTAGCACTCTGCTGCGCCGAAGCCGATATCAGCGGCAATACAAAAGCTGCAAGCAGGAAGCTGCGCGGAATGTGCATGGCGGCAAATCCTCACAGGTGGATTGAGGCGCAGAATGGCCAGCGGCGAATCTGTCTTTTTTAGACCATGCGCATCAATAATGGTTACAGAGCTAGAGTTGGATTCACTCGAATATATTTCCAGCATTCGATGCGCCTTGACAGTGCAGTTCAACGATCCCTAGAATTAAAGAGGAGTAGTCTGTGCTTTTATTGACATAACTGCCAGAAGAATCAAGCGTTTGGATGGTTTTATCCGGCTCAGGGCAAAGCTGCCAAACCGCCCGGACGGGAGCGGAGAAGATGCCTGATGCGCGCGTCAGCCCGCGAGAGCGGCTGGTGCTCACGGCCATCATCGAGATGTACATTGCGACCGGCGAGCCGGTGGCCTCGCAGGCGGTCGCGCGTTATCTCTCCAATCAGGAGGGGCTGAGTTCGGCCACCATCCGCAACGTGATGGCCACGCTGGGCGAGGCGGGACTGCTGGAGCAGCCGCATACCTCCGCTGGCCGCGTGCCCACCGCCGCCGCCTTCCGCTATTACGTGGAACAGATTACTCAGCCGGGACGCATGACGGCGACGGCTGAGGGCGCGGCTGCGATGGGCGCTTCGCCGCTGAGCGCGGCGCGGCGCGGGCAGATTGAAGAGAGCTTCAGCGGCGTCACCAGCAGCAATGATTATCTGGAGCGCACCTCGCACGTACTGGCGCTGCTGTCCAGCGGCCTGGGCATCGCGCTGGCCAGTTCGACGGCCAGCCAGGTGCTGGAACACATTCACTTTTCGCGCCTTTCGGCGGGCCGTGTGCTGGCCGTGCTGGTGACGCAGGCGGGAGCGGTGCAGGACCGCGTGCTGACTCTCGACCGCGAGCTGACTCACGTTGAATTGGAGACCGCGGCGCGCTATTTGAATGAAAATTTTCGCGGCTGGCCCATCGAGCGCATTCGCGCTGAAGTTGCGCGGCGGGTGGAGCAGGAGCAGGCCGCCTATCATCAGATGCTTGCTTCCATAGAAGAGCTATGCCGCAGGGGCGCGCTGGCCGGGGACGAAGCGGGTCCGGCGATTTTCGTTGACGGTATGGCCAATCTGATTGCCGCCGAGGCTGACCGCGCGCGGCTGCGCCAGATGCTGCTGGCGCTCGAAGCAAAGCAGCGGCTGGTGGAATTGCTGACCGCTTACGTGGACGGACGCCGGCAGGAGGTGCGCGTGGTGGTGGGGCCGGACCTCGCGGGTCAGGCCGAGGCATCCCATGCAATGCAGGATCTGGTGCTGATCGGATCGCCGGCGCGGCTGGGCGGAGCAAATTTCGGCACTGTAGCCGTTATCGCCCCAACACGCATCCAATATCAGGAGATGATTCAAGCAGTGCGCTACATCGCAGGGCTCTCGGAGCGGCTGCTGGAAGTTTCCGTCGATTGATTGGAACCAAATTGTTCTTGCTTGAGTAGAAGAGAAAGCCGGCAACTGCCGCGCAAATTATCATTGAATCTGATGAAAAGAATTTTTGGGAGAACGCATAGAAAGATGCCAGAAGAAGAAACAGAGTTGACTTTGTCGGAGGAAGCGGCTGCCGCCGCCGCTGCCGCGGAGATTGCCGAACAGGAAAGACCCGAGCACGAAGCTGTGGAAGAGACAGGCGAACCCGTGAGCCGCTTGGAATTCGACTTGCTCAAGGCTGAGCGCGATCAACTGCTCGACCGGCTGGCCCGCCTGCAAGCCGAGTTTGAAAATGCACGCAAGCGCGCAGAGCGCGAGAAGATTTCCAATCGCGATTACGCAGTGGGCAGCGTCGTGGAAAAGTTTTTACCGGTGCTCGATCACTTCGAGATGGCGCTGAAGGCCGATGGCACGGTGGAGCAGTTGCGCTCCGGCGTTGAATTGATCGTGAAGCAGATGGAAGATG
This sequence comes from uncultured Occallatibacter sp., assembly GCA_964408275.1. Lineage (GTDB taxonomy): Bacteria > Acidobacteriota > Terriglobia > Terriglobales > Acidobacteriaceae > Telmatobacter. Next base: position 32,051 of record CAYOYX010000021.1, on the reverse strand, counting down.
TGCTGCGCCAGTTGCACGTGGAGGCGATTCCCGCCGAGGGTGTAGAGTTTGACCCGCGCCGCCATGAGGCTCTGGGCACGGTGGAGCGTAATGACCTGCCCGATCAGCACGTCGCTGAAGAGATTCGCCGCGGCTACACGCTGCATGACCGGATGCTTCGTCCGGCGCTGGTGCGCGTCGCCTCCAACCCAAAACAGACAAGCGAATAGGAAATGAATAGCAACGTGACAAAGGCAGACTATTACGAAGTGCTGGGCGTATCGCGCGAGGCCAGCGATCAGGAGTTGAAGAGCGCCTATCGCAAGCAGGCGCTCAAATTTCACCCCGACCGCAATCCCGGCGATCGTGAGGCCGAAGAGCGCTTCAAGCAGGCCAGCGAGGCCTATCAGGTGTTGAGCGACGCCGACAAGCGCGCCGCCTACGACCGCTTCGGCCATGCCGGACTGGGCGGCCCAGGCTTTGGCGGCGGCTCGCCCTTTGGCGGCAGCGTGGACATCGGCGATCTCTTCGGCGATCTCTTCGGAGAGATGTTCAACGTGGGCGGCAGCCAGCGCCGCACGCAACGCCAGCAGCGAGGCGACGATCTGCGCTTCGATCTGACTATCGACTTCGAGGCGGCTCTCTTCGGCGTGGAGACAGAGGTCAAGGTCCGCCGCATGGAGACCTGCGGAGAATGCCGTGGCAGCGGCAGCAAGTCAGGCCGCGGACCCATTGCCTGCGGCCAATGCCAGGGACGCGGCCAGATTCGCTATCAGCAGGGCTTCTTCAGCGTGGCTCGCGCCTGCGGAGCCTGCGGCGGAACGGGCCAGATCATCAGCGACCCGTGCCCAGCCTGCATGGGCGAGACGCGCGTGGGCAAGGAACTCAAGCTCAACGTCAAAGTTCCTCCTGGGGTCGAGGACGGCACGCGCATTCGCTATAGCGGCGAAGGCGGCGCGGGCAAGCACGGCGCGCCCAAGGGCGATCTTTACGTGGTGCTCACCATCCGCCGCCACGAGTACTTTGAGCGCGACGGCCACGACCTGCGCTGCGTGGTTCCCATCAGCTTTCCACAGGCGGCGCTCGGCGCGGAGATCGAAATCCCCGCGATTGACGGCCCGCTGACTCTGAAGATTCCCGAAGGCACGCCCAGCGGTAAGGAGTTGCGCGCGCGCGGACGCGGCGTCCCGATTCTCAACAGCAAGGGCAAAGGCGACCTGATCGTAAAGGTCATCGTTGAGATTCCGAAAAAGCTGACCCGCGCTCAGCGCGAATTGATCAACCAGTTAGCCGGTTCGCTGGCCGTCGATAACAGGCCCGCCTCGCCGAGTTTGATCGAGAAGATGAAGGACTTGTTCAACTAGTCTTTCCACGGATTCAAAACCGGTAAGCCCGCGGCACGGAATGGCGCGGTGTTGCGCGTGGCGACAGTGAATCCATGCACGGCGGCGATGGCGGCGATCTGACAGTCGGCCACGGAGATGGAAAAGCCCTTGGCTGCCGCGCGGCTTGCAAGCGAGACATAAAACACGGCGGCTTCGCGTTCAAAGGCGAGAAATCGATCGGCGAAGTAGTTCACGAGCAATGCCTGCACAGCCGTCGTCATGCCGCGCTTTCGTTTACCGTCGGGAAGAAGCGTGATGCCGAGCAACACCTCCATGAGGACAGGCGCGCACAGATAGAGCGTTTCTTTCGGCTGGCGGTCCAGCCACGCAACCACGGCCGGATCGGCCAGCGGCTTCACCGGTTCAGAGATCACATTTGTGTCAAGAACGATCACGAGAAATCCGCCGGCTCAGCCGGCCTTGAATCGCGAATAATGTTGAGATCAATGCCGCCAAAGCGACGCCCGAGCGCCGCTAATTGCGAGCCGAGTCCCGCAGCCGTTTTAGCGGACACGGCCTGCTCCAGAATCACGCGAATCTCGGCTTCGGTGCTGCGCGCATTGCGCGCCGCGCGCAGTTTGAGCGCGCGATGGACGGACTCCGGAAGATTGCGAACAGTGACGGCGGGCATAAGCTACACATCCTCTCGAATATGCTATCAATGATAGCATATTGATGGGAGTGATAGCAATACTCTCAGGGCGAGTCGCAAATTGTAGCGCAGGTCTGGAGACCTGCATGACAGCCGCTCAGGAGAGCGGCGCTACACGTCAGCTATTGCGAGTACGTATACGACTCGTAGGCCTGCAAGAAGACGGCGAGCGGAAGCGTGAAGACGCCGTTGGGATCGGGACGCTCGCCCCATGGATTGCGCAGCGTAACGGTCTGCGCCACGTCGTCGTAGGCGAGCACCGTGTAGCAGTGCGCGGAGACCCACCAATCCGCGCTGCCCATCGATTGATTCGGCGGCATACCCCAGCTACCTGCCACCAGCGCCATGCGGCCCGCGCGGAAGCGGTGCAGATCCTTCATGGTCAGTGTATGGTCGGCCACCAAAGCGGCATAGCCCTTGCCCATGAAGGCCTCGAAGATGCGCACGGGAATTCCGCCCATGCCCAGGCTCTTGTAAGCGCCGAAGACTTCGCCGTTCTCCTGTACGCTATGCGCCAGCTCGATGAAAAATCCCTTTTCGTCGAGAAAGCCCACCAGCATCTGCGCCTCGGCGGCTGTCGCGCCCAGCGCGGTCAACTGCGCTGCCAGATGCGATTTGAGCGTCTCGCGGTCGAGGCTTCCGTCCTGCTGCACCACGGAGCGGACGGCGCGGTCGTAGGCCACGAGCATCATGCTGGAGCCGTTGAGCAGCGAGAGGGCGAAGGGTTTGGTGAAGACGGGAATAACGTCCGACTTCTGGATTGAGTCGATGAGGCTCTGGCGCAGAGAACGCTGCGCATAGCCGCGCATCAGCACGGCGACCCATGCGCCGTCGGAGCGGTCGTAGTTGTTATCGCGGCCAAATGCCACGTCCTCGGGGAAGACAATCTCGCTCGGTCCGTCGATAAAGTGGACCTGGTAGCCGCCGCCGGGATTGGCGCTGATAGCTTTGCGCAGGACATCGGGCGCAACCTGCGCGATGGCGGCAACTGAGGCGTGAAAGTAGCAACTGCCCAGCGTGCCCTGGCGAACCGCCTGCGGGCTTACTCCCTGCGCTCCGTAGAGCGGAGTGGCAGCCCCCGCGCCCGCCGCCAATCCACTTGCCACGAGCAGCGCGGCCATCCATGCAAACGGCTTCATCATCGTCGTCTCCTTTGACTTGTTCGGCGTTTTGCTCAATATTTCATCCGGCTCAGCCGCGTGCAGCTAAGATCGTCGTGTAGATCGCAGCCTTTTTGATACAACTCGCGCGCTCTTTCAGGATTTCTCTGCGGAAAGCCGAGGCCAAGCTGATTGCAAAGGCCAAGACCGCCGCAACCGGCTCCATTGTTGGACTGGCAGGCCTGCCGGAAGTAGAGAACCGCCTGATGATAATCCTGCTGAACGCCTCGGCCAGCAAAATACAGATTGGCGATATTGGTGCACCCCTGCGCAGAGCCGGCATTGCAGGCCTGGGTGTAGAGGCTCGCGGCCTTGGAATCGTCTGGGGATACGCCATTCCCTTTTGCGTACATCACGCCTAGGTTAACGCAAGCCGCAGGAACTCCCATATTGCAGGCCTGGTTCAAGAGAGGAGCTGCTTCAGAGGAGCGGTTCGCGTTGAGAAGCGCGTTGGCCTGTTGCTGGAGATCGGCGGCGCTCAACTGCGGCGGCGCGGGCTTGGGTTGCGGAGAGGGTATCGGCGTAACACTTACCGGCTTGATCTCGGCCAATTGTGGAGGCTTCTTTCCCTGATCCGCAGGCTTCACCGTCGATGGGGTGGAGGGTTTGGCGTCCGGCGCAAGCGTGGGCGTTGATACTGGTGTCGACGCGGGCGACGTCACGGGAGTTTGCGTTTGAACAGGCGCTGAGAGCTGCTGCTGCACCGCTGGCGAAAGCTGCGGTTGTTGCGGCTGCGGATGGGGCGCAAGGTAGATGACCGCTGCAACCGCCGCGCCCAGCGCCGGAATGCCCACGGCCGCCCAGGCCCATGCGGGAAACTTCTTTTTCTCCGGCTCTGGCTCGGGAATCACAGGCTGCACGGGAGTCCACTGGGACTCGGCAGCGATTGTCTTTGGCCGCTCCCACGCTTCCTCGACCACGGTTCCCGACCGCGACGATTTCGACTCGGCGGGGGGCTGCGGCGTCGCCGGTCTAACTACGGTTGCCATGTACGATGATGCAGGCTTGGCTTCTGGCGTGGCCACCGGCAGTGCAGGTTTCGCTTCGGGCATATTCGCCGGCAACTCAATGCCCTGCACAAACCGCCATCTGTCGAACTGGCTAAGCAACTCGGCGTCCTGGGGGCGGTCGTCGCGATTCTTGGCCAGCAGCCGCATCGCAAGCCCATCGAGTCCAGCCAAATTAGCCAGCTCCGGCCGCAGTTCGCTGGGCGGCTTGGGCGTCTCTTCGAGATGCGCCTTCATCCAGCCAGAGGTGTTGTGCGCGTGGAAGGGCGTGCGCCCGGTGAGCATCTCGTAGAAAACGCAGCCCAGCGCGTACATATCCGTGCGGCCATCCATCTGGTCGGCGGGCATTTCAAGCCACTGCTCCGGCGCGGCGTAGTCGGGGGTCAGCAGGAAGCCGTGGGTGCGGCTGACGCGCGTGGAGCTGTCGGCCATGGCCGCGATGCCGAAGTCCAGAACCTTGGCCACCTCTCGGCCATCCTTGGCACGCACCAACAGAATATTCTCCGGCTTGATGTCGCGATGCACAGTATTGTGCGCGTGAGCAGCGGCCAGACCGGCGGCGATGCCTTGAGTAATCGCCAACGCCCGCTGTAGTTCAAGCCCTGACGGCGCCTCTTCAACAACCGCGCGCAGGCTAGGCCCCTCAATAAACTCCATCGCGATAAAAAGGCTGCCGTCCTCGGACTGATCCAGGTCGATGACCTCGACAATGTTGGGGTGGCGCAACTGGTGAGAGGCGCGCGCCTCCATGCGAAAGCGCTTGATGAACTTTGGATCTTTGCCGAGATCGCCGGCGAGAAATTTCAGCGCCACTTGGCCGCCGAGCAGAATATGTTCGGCAAGGTAAACCACTCCCATGCCTCCCTGGCCCAGCTTGCGCACAATGCGGTATTTGCCGCGCACCAGCGAACCGGCTCCCAGTTCGTGAGAGACGATCAGAACCGCCCCATCCGAGGGGCAGGTGTTGTGCTGGTCGGGATAATCGGAGTCGCATACGGGACAGGTCTTCATTACTGCCGCCCTGCCTGAAACAAGATTTACTGGCGACAGGATACCACGCTTAACTCGGTTAAGTTCGGCGGCGGATTTGCCGATAGATTTCTTAACAAGCAAAGTATTTCTTTCGGCGGAGTTCACGTGCTACAGTGTGAGCATCCCGGATTTACTTTTCCTCTTATGCTGAATGACGATTTCAAGACGAAGACAGCCTGGGTGATTGGGCGGGCGCAGGATTGTGACCTGGTAGTGGCGGATGCGTCCGTCTCTTCGCATCATTGTCGGCTCACGCAACAGGCCGGCGGCTACTTGCTGGAGGATCTCGGCTCGACCAACGGCACCTTTGTGAATGGCGCGAAGGTCGCTCCGGGCGAGCCGGTGACGCTGCAACACGGCACACGCGTGAAGTTGGGCGGCCAAGCGGCGATGCCCTGGCCTGCCTCTAACGGCGCAAGCCAACCCACTCGCACACAGTCCGAGCCGGGAGCGCGCCGAATCACAATCGGCCGAAGCCCAGAATCAGATGTGCAGATCGATCTGCCCATCGTCAGTTGGAATCACGCCGTCATTACCGAAGAGAACGGCAAATATATCCTCGAAGATTGCAACTCGCGCAACGGAACGGCGGTAGGCGAGTTGAGCAACCGCATTCAGCGCGCGGTTCTGGAGCCATCGGATGAGGTTTATCTCGGTTCTTACAGAATCTCCGCCGCGCAACTGCTTTCGCGGGAAGCAAAGATCGAGATCGGCGAGGCCGCCTTCGAGACCGTCTCCTTTCAGCGCGAATCAATGGAAGCCGGACGCGACCCGAAGTGCGATATTCCCCTTGATTTTCCCATGGTCAGTTGGCGTCACGCGCGCCTCACGCGTACTGCGGCGGGCATTCTGGTTGAGGATCTCGGCTCGCGCAACGGAACGTATCTCGACGGCGTTCGCGTCACCGGCAAGATTCTCGCCAAGCCCGGCCAAGAGATCGGATTGGGCAGCGTCCGCTTCCAACTGCTGGAAAATGGCGAGCTGGCTCAGCGCGATTACAACGGCAAGGTCACCATCGAGGCCAGAGAGATCGTTGTCCACGCGCCCAACGGAAAGCGGCTGCTGGACTCGGTCTCGCTCACCGTCTTCCCCTATGAGCTGGTGGCGCTGATGGGGCCAGCCGGCGCGGGCAAGACCACGCTGCTCAAGGCACTGAACGGCTACACGCGCCCGGTGGAGGGCGACGTGCTCTTCCGCGGCCAGAACCTCTACGACTACTACGATCTCTATCGCCACATGATGGGCTACGTTCCGCAGGACGATATTGTTCATCCGCAGTTGACCGTTCGTCAGGCGCTTTACTTCTCCGCCCGCCTGCGCACCGACCTGACCGACGCAGAGATCGACGCGCGCGCCCAGAAAGTGCTTTATGATCTGGGCATTCCCGACAAGATCGATACTGTGATCGGCTCGCCGGAGAAAAAGACACTCAGCGGCGGCCAGCGCAAGCGCGTCAACATCGCTCTGGAACTCATCACGGATACTCCGGTTTTATTTCTCGACGAGCCGACCAGCGGCCTCTCGTCCTACGACGCTGAATCGGTCGTGGACCTGCTCAAGGAGTTGTCGAAGACCGGCAAGACGATTCTTACGACGATCCACCAGCCCAGCCTCAAGGTTTACAAACAATTTGATGATCTGCTGATGGTCTCCCGCGACCGGGGCGAGAAGCCCGGAGCGCTGGTTTACTTTGGTCCTGCTTATCCCGATTCGATTCAATTCTTCAATCCCTCCGCAGTTAGCGCCGCGCCTGACAAGCAGCAGGATTTGAATCCGGAGATGCTCTTCTCCGGCATGAACACCGCGCCTGAAGTTGGCCGCACCGATACCTGGCGCGAACGCTATGACGCGTCGCACTATCGCCAGGAGTACGTCACCAACCGCAGCGGCAAGCATCCGGCGGAAAAGAATAAAGCCGAGAAGCCGCACCGTGCCTTTGGATTGAGCCAGTGGATGGCGCTGGTCAAGCGCAATCTCATTGTTCGCCTTCAGGACCGCTGGCAGACGGCTATTCTGCTGGGTCAGGCTCCATTCTTCGCGGCGCTGGTGACGCTGGTCAACTGCCCCGTGGATGGCAAAAACTTCGGTGATTTGGCTCAGAAACTTCCTGTCATCCATTTTCTGATGGTGGTGGCAGCAATCTGGTTCGGCTGTAACAATGCCGCCCGCGACATTGTCGGCGAGTGGACGATCTACAAGCGCGAGCGCATGGTCACGCTCAAGCTGCTGCCTTACATCTTCAGCAAGCTCGCTGTGCTACTGGGTCTGTGCATCTTTCAGTGCGGCTCCATGCTGGCCATTGTCTATCTGGCCTGCGGACTGCACAGCAACTTCGGCTTGGACTTCATTGTCCTGCTGCTCTCTTCGATGATCGGCGCGGGGCTGGGTCTGGCCATCTCGGCCTTCTCCAAGACCAACGAAAGCGCAATCGCGATGCTGCCGGTTGTGCTGCTGCCCATTATTGCCTTGGGCGGCGGCATGAGGCCGATCTACATGATGCCCCAGGCGCGTGTGATCAGCATGGTCATTCCCTCGCGCTGGTCCTTTGAGGCCAACCTGCTGCATGAGGCCGAGGCCGAAGAGTGGAAGATGCCGAAGCAGCCGATGCCCGACCTCACCTGCAACATTACTTTGCCACAGACACCCGGCGGCGGCCAGCCGCAGATGCCGCCAGTGGCTGCAATGCCGACTGCGATGACACCCAGCGCGGCAATAGCTCCAGCTTCAGAGACGACGCCCGCTGTTCCCGGTTCCATCGACCCCTCCGACATCAACCCCTCGCTCAAAGTAATGGGAGACGCGGCCGAGACCAGCATTCCCGCATACCTCATTACCTTTACCGATCCCAGCGGCACGGAACACACCTGCCGAGCCTCTGAACATGAGCAATATCCGCGCCTCAATCCAGTCAGCTACGCCGTCCCATATCGCCTTCGCTTCGTCGAATCAGTGTCGGTTCTGTGCGCGATGCTGCTGGTGCTGGTGGCGGGAGTGATCGCCATCCTGCGCAAGCGCGATAACGATCCGCAGTGATGAAAATAGGGGATAGGGACTAGACTCGTTATTCCGAATGCATCTCCGTGTTTGAGCCTTGCGCTCTTCGTCTGCTCAACTCGACGAACTCGATGCCGACGCGCGTCTCTTTCTCCATGCTCCGGATCAGATCGATGCGCCGGATGATGCCGGAGCGCCGCAGCGAAACCCCGCGCACATGCAGGTCCACATCGACAGTAGCGCCGACCTGAGCCGGAATGGCGAATCCCACTTCGACTCCGCATCCCCCAATGCTCATATCGATCACGGCTCCCAGAACATCCAGTCCTTGAGGAAGAATGCGGATCACGGCGGTTCCCTGCAAAAAAAATCGCGGATGAGCGCGGCGATCCAACTGAATGGGTTTCAGGGTTGCCGCGTTTTGTTCGGACTCGCAGTGCAGAGAAATCACGGCATCCTCCCGCAAAGGAGGTTATCGGAAAACGCTCATTTCACAGCATGGATTCCGCTCGGAATTTCACCCGAAGGTACTGAATCATTCCGAATCGGGTCAGCCTACTGCGCAGCCGTCTGCACGGGCGCTGCCACAGGCGCCAACAGATCGGCGGGCAGAAACGCACCTGTCTGCTCGTCCTGCACAATACCGATCACTCCATCCGGCGTCACAATCGGCGAACCGAAAGTCGCCTCATCCACGGGTTGGCTCAACCGGATGCTCTGGCCATCACGGCTTGCGGCCATCTGCAGCGCTTCGACGAAGGGCTTCTTTGTCACCGGATCCTGGCGCAGGCGGAAGACGGCGACAAGTTCCCAGCTCTCCAGCGTTGCAGTGGCAGCCGGAGCCGCGGTTAGCGCCGGGATTGCGGGCGGCACTTCGAGCGTCAGTACGGCCAGCGAAGTGGGCGCGTCACGCCGAAGCACCTTGATCTTACTGTGGTCGCTGCCGGTTGAAATCAGCTTATCGCTCTCGCTGACTCCGCGCAGTTCCACAACAAAATCCTTGGCGCTCAGCCGCAGCGGATCGCCCTGCGCCAGCGGCTTGAGTACGATCTCCGGGCTGTTCTTCACCAGCTTTGCTGTTCCCGATTGCACCGCTCCCAGAAACTCTGCATCGTACTTCCACGGCGCTTCGGCTTCGGCGGTGGTCACAGCCTGCGCTGCTTTAACGCGGAAGCCCAACTGATCTGAGATCACCGGATAACTTGCATCCCCCTCAGCCAGCGTATAGCTGGTTTCCACCACATACAGATTTGCGGGTGTGCTGGTCTCCAGGTCGCGAATCCATGCGGGCTTCAAGCCGTTCAACAGCTTTCCGGCGACGGTAGAGTTCTGCAACCCGTTATCGATGGCGGTTAAAATGCTCAGCGCCACACTGCGCTCGAGAGGCGTGCCGCCGGTCTCAGCCGGCACATCCTGCGCAAGAGAGACCGCGACATCCGGATGCATGGTGTGCAGCGCCAGCTTCTCGACCATGTTGAGCTTCAAGTCGGCCGTCAACTCACCCTCGACCTTGACGCTCTGATTTTCGATCATCCGGCGCAGCGGCTCCGTCGTATGCAAATCGCGAAAAAGAATCGTGACATAAATCGGCGGCAGAGCCGTGGCCACGCCCTTTTTGAAGACAATCTCCTGATTCAGGGGCGCGGCGAAGACCGGCAGGCCATTGAGATGGAGTGAGCAGAGGCGCATATTCTCGAGCGTCACTGTCTGCTTCGCCGTCAGATTCAGGTCCACGCCCAGTTTGACGTGCGAAGCGTCGATCTCTGTCACATTGACTTCTTTGACCTGTAGAGTGTCGATCATGGCTGTCTGTACTGCGTGCTGAGCAATCCCGTTCGCCGTCCATGCGATCATAACGGCGATTACAATCCGCATCGATGCCTTCATTCTCCACACTCCTTTCTTCAAGAATCATAACTCCAGAAAACGTACGTGTCATGAATGGTTCGCTTTATTCGCGAAATCGATTACAAAATACCGGCGGGCCGGGGCAACCGGGAGTATATTGATTCGTAGCCGGAGTTCAATGACGGTATCCCGCCGTCTGGATTGACCTGTCCGCAAGAGATACGCAGGCAAGCCGATCAAAGCCGCGGATTCCGTCGAAGCAAAAGGAGAAGGAATGCCCGATCCCGTACAGAATGGCCTTTCGGACAATTCGATTGGCGCAGTCGCTTACATCACGCCTGTCCCGGCGTTATTTTTTCTGGCTATCGCGCCATACAATCGCAGCGCCAATGTGCGTTTCCACGCGTGGCAGTCTCTCATGTTATCGGTAATGACAGCATTCCTTTGCTGGTTCCTGAGCTTTTTTCCGGTCTTCAATTTGAGTGTGTTGCCAGTGATTCTTGCCGGCCTCAGTCTGCCGGTCCTGATCGTCTGGGCCTTCATTTCGCTCTGGTGCGCGCTCAAGGCACTGAACGGAAAACATTTTCTGCTTCCAGTGATCGGTCCCTGGTCCGAGAGGCAGGCCGTGCGGTAAACAGCCTGCACCTAACGAGTTATCAGGGCTGCATTGAAGCTCTAGTTCAACTGCAGACCTTGGTATCTCCGGGTTGCAGCGAAATTTGATATACACTCCCATGTAAAATCTTCCCGCCAAAGTTTGATCCGAAATAATGTACATATACTACCTTGTTGATTTTCATAAACTTATCGTTTGGAACTGGCCGTGCAAAACAATCAGAAGGCACGACCATTTCCCCGTTGATGGAGGACTCCATGCACAAGCACATTTTGTTCGCTGCGATACTCAGTTTGACGACCACCGCCTGGGCCGGAACCACTCGCGAGGCAACCGACGACCGGATGGATCATGCCGGCGCTGTCTTGCATGAGATTATGTCCGCTCCCGACAAAGGAATCCCTGAAGAAGTTCTGGACCATGCAAAGTGCGTGGCCGTCGTTCCCCACCTGCTCAAGGGCGGATTTGTCTTTGGCGCTGAGAATGGCAGAGGCGTCGCCACCTGTCGCACCGCGACAGGATGGAGCGCGCCTGCATTCTTTGCCATCACGGGCGGAAGCTGGGGCTTGCAGATCGGCGTTGAAGGCGTGGACCTGGTTCTGATCATCCAGAGCGATAAGGGAATGCAGCGGCTTCTCTCCAGCAAATTCGAGCTTGGCGGGGACGCGTCCGTTGCCGCCGGACCTGTGGGGCGTCATGCATCCGCCGATACCGACTGGGAACTCAACGCTGAAATCCTGACCTACTCGCGCGCGCGAGGAGTCTTTGCCGGTCTTACATTGACAGGCGCGGCAATCCGGCGCGATGACGAATCGACCGAGGTCATCTACGGCCACGATATCTCCACGCGCCGCATTCTGCGCGGCGAAGTTCCTCCTCCGCCCCATGCGCGGCAGTTTCTTGATGCGGTAAGAAACGCGCGGGAACAGGCGCGGGCGGCGAAATGAAGAAACTTGAATGGTTCTTCAAGATGAAAATCGTCAGGATGTCATTAATTTATCGAGAGAACGCCGTGTAAACGATTGAAAAAATGGTGGGCGCTGCAGGATTCGAACCTGCGACTTCCACCGTGTGAAGGTGGCACTCTACCGCTGAGTTAAGCGCCCTCTGCCGGGGCTTGCGCTGGGACGCGCCTGCAAGCCATCCTATGGGTTAGAGTAACACCAGCGGGGCTTTACGGCCAACCCCCATGCGGCCAGCCGGAGCCTGCGCGACGACGAATGTCTTTGCGAGCCACATCAATTCGAGCTGCAACCGGTTCTCCTCCCGGCGAGGAGGATGCAGCGCGCGGCGCCAGCGCGTCCGCCAAGGCGGATTCCTGCCCGGAAAACGCTGGTTCGGCGCAACCTTACGCCGAAGATGGGGTTTCAGAAGATATGGCGACCCTCGTTCTGGACAGCTCGTCCTTGGGATCGGCTCCGGTTGCATGGCCGGATGGACGCACGGAGACGGTTGGCAAGCCGAACTTTGCCACTCTGGACCCTGCCGGCGATGCGGCTATCATGCGCCGAGCCGCCGCCGGAGATGAATCGGCCTTCAGCTTCCTGGCGGAAAAGTATTACCGGCCCATCGTCCATTTTCTTTTTCGGATGGTGCGCAACCAGGCAATTGCCGAAGAACTGGCTCAGGAGGTATTTTTTCGCGTCTATCGTTCGCGAGAGAGCTACCGGGCTGAGGCGCGATTCAGCACGTGGCTTTACCGCATTGCCACCAATCTGGCGGTGAACCACGCGCGCGACACCCGGCATGAGCGCAATGTGCAGGCGGTTTATCTGGACACGCCCGACGAGGAGACCGGGATGCTGCCGGAGGTGGCCGGCAGTGAGATTTCAGCCGAGGAGGGCCTGCTGCGCAGCGAGCGGATGAAGGCCATTCGCGAATGCGTGACGGCGCTGCCCGAGAGGCAAAGAATGGCGGTCGTCATGCACAAGTTCCAGGAGATGGATTACCGCGAGATCAGCCAGGTGCTGCGCTTGAGCGAGTCGGCAGTCAAGTCCTTGCTCTTTCGCGCTTATCAAACATTACGCGAATCGCTGAAGGATTTTATCTGAAGGCAACGAGCCGGGAGACACCGGCGGGAGATGAGGTGGATGCCATGAAAACAAATTGCAAAGGAATGGACGCGAAGCTGGCGACGCTGCTGCTCGACCCCGCTGCCGCGCCTGCCAGAGTTCATGCTCATGTGGCGGAGTGCGAGGGTTGCAGCCGCTCTCTTGACGAGCTGCGGGCGACGATGACCCTCCTGGATAGCTGGAAGGCGCCGGAGCCAAACCCATATTTTCTTACCCGGCTCGAGGCGCGTCTCGCGGCTCAGCGCCAGTCCGCGCCTGCCGGATGGTTTGCCGTACTGCGCGCTCGCTGGGCTTACGGAAGCGCGACCCATGTGCGTCCGTTGGCGGCCATGGCCATGACCTTTATGCTGTTGATTGGCGGAGGCACTTATCTGGGCGTGACGAATTGGAAGCAGTCGCCGGCTCCTCCGGTGCAGTCCGCCGTTGTGCAGGATTTGCAAACGATGAACAGCAATGCTCAACTGCTCGACCAGTTGGAGGAGCTTTCCGATAACAACAATTGAGGATTTTTTGCAGATGTTGATGCTTTGAAGGGGCACGACTGGTAGGTCAGGGCTTCAGCCCTGACTGCCCAAAGGCAGCAAAATAAAAACGGGCTTTAGCCCCTGAGGGATGTTTTTCGAGAGCATTGCGCAGAAGATCGCGGGGTTTTCACGGGAATCGAGGAAAGAAGAAAGAAATGTTCATCGGCGCAGAGTACACGGGAGGGATCAGACGGGCGGCCCTGTCCGTGCTGTTATTTCTGCCTGCCGTCTGCACCTGCGCACAGCATCCCGCGCCGGCGCCGCGCGCTCCGCGCCCCGCGTATCCTCATTCCGCGTATCCAGGCCCGCCATACATTGGCCCCGGCCTTGCGCGGCCCGCCTATCCAGGCTACACACCGCCCACCGAGCTTCCCAAAGGCCATCTGGGAGACTGGCTCAACCAACACCGCAATCTTCCCGTGCAAGAGCAGGAGCGGCTTTTGCGCAACGACCCCGGCTTCCGCCGCCTCACACCCGCTGACCAGGAGCAGGTGGTGCGCCAGTTGCATCAGGTGAATCAATTGTCCGAGGAGCAGCGCCAGCGCCGCGTGGCCCGCAACGAGATGATCGAGCACCTCTCCCCGCAGGAGCGGATGCGCATCAACATTTCAGCGCGCCACTGGATGGAACTGCCACCTGAACGTCAGGAGCTCATGAAACAAGCATGGCGCGATCTGCGCACGGTCCCGCTCAGCCAGCGATCAACGGTGCTCAACTCCGATCGCTACAAGGGCGTCTTCAGCCCCGAAGAGCGCGGCATCCTCACCGATATGCTGCGCGTTGAGCCGTACCAGCCCGCGCGCTGAGAGCGAAGCTCAGATTGGGCCGCGGAATATGTAACCGGATAAGTTGGATTCCCGACAGTCCGAAACTTTTCCTCGCTAAATAGATCTGAGATTCCAACAGATTTACTGCAACAGTGTTGGCTCGTCGTGATTGTTGCCGTTCAGTTCATCGGGCGGAATGATGACAGCAGCGGCGACCTTGTCGTCGCTCTCCAGAGTGAGCAGGCGGACGCCTTGCGTGGCGCGGCCCGCGTTGCGGATGGTCTTGGTATCGACGCGAATGATCTTGCCGAATTGGCTGATGACCATCAACTCGCTGGTGTCGTCGACGAGCTGGATCGTGTTCACGCGGCCGATGCGGTCGGTGACGGCCATGTTCTTGACGCCTTTGCCGCCGCGCGTCTGTAGCCGATACTCCTCGACATCGGTGCGCTTGCCGAAGCCGTGTTCGCTGACCGAGAGAATGCGGTAGTCGCCCGGCTCATGCTCTTTGGGGGTGACGGCGACGCCGACAACGTAATCGTTTTTGCCGAGGTCGATGCCGCGCACGCCGTAGGCCGGGCGGCCCATGGAGCGGACATCGTTTTCGTCAAAGCGAATGGCCATGCCGAGATGCGTGGCGAGAAAAATAATCTGATTGCCGTCGGTGATGCAGGCTTTGACCAACTCGTCGTCTTTGTCGATTCCTATCGCGATGATGCCGCGCGCCATCACGTTGCTGAAGTCCTTGAGCGGCGTCTTCTTGACGGTGCCTTTTTGCGTGGTGAAGAAGATGAACTTGCCCTCTTCTTCGAGATCGCGCACGGGCAGAATGGCGCGAACATTTTCGCCGGACTGGAGATCGAGCAAGCTCTGCATCGATTTGCCCTTGCCTGCCGCGCCCACGTCGGGAATCTCGTAGACCTTGAGCCAGTAAACGCGGCCCGTGTTGGTAAAGCAGAGCAGGAAGGAGTGGGTGGAATCGACGATCAACTGCGCGACGAAATCCTCCTCGCGCGTCTTCATGCCCATGCGCCCGCTGCCGCCGCGGCGCTGCTGCCGATAAATCGAAATCGGCGTGCGCTTGAGATAGCCCTGGTGGCTGACCGTGACGGCGACCTGCTCGTCGGCGATCAGGTCTTCGAGTTGCAACTCGGCGGACTCATCCAGAATCTGTGTGCGGCGCGCGTCGCCGTATTTGTCGCGAACCTCTTCGAGTTCCTTGACGATAACCGCGCGCAGCTTCTTCTCGCTGGCCAGGATGGATTCGTACTCGGCGATCTTCTTGCGAATCTCGGTAAGTTCGGCGAGGATCTCATCGACCGAGAATTGCGTGAGGCGATAGAGTTGCAGTTCGAGAATGGCATCCACTTGCCGAAGTGTCAGGCCTTTTTCTTCTTGCGGAAGCCGCTCGCGGCCCAGGTTGATGACGATCTCTTTGCCCTTGCCCCAGGCGTAAAGATTTTCGCGGGCTTCAACGCGCGACCCTGATCCGCGAATGATCTTGATGACCGTGTCGAGGTTGTCGATGGCGATCTTGTAGCCCTCGAACTGATGCTCGCGCTCGCGGGCCTTGCGCAGCAGGAAGACGGTGCGGCGCTGCACGACATCAATGCGATGATCGATGAAGGCGCGAATGGCGGCATCGAGGCTCAACTCGCGCGGCTGCCCGTTGAGCACCGCGAGGAAGATCATCGAGAAGCTCTTTTGCATCTCCGAGTGCTTGTAGAGCTGGTTAAGGACGATCTCCGGCTGCGCGCCGCGCTTGAGTTCGATGACGATGCGCATACCGTCGCGGTCGCTCTCGTCGCGCACGTCGCCGATGTCATCGATGATCTTCTCGTTCACCAGATCGGCGATGCGCTTAATCAGATCCGATTTGTTCACCTGATAGGGAATCTCGGTGACGATGATCGCCTGCCGTTCCTTGGTCAGGCTTTCGAGCGCCGTGCGGGCACGCATCAGGAAGCGGCCGCGGCCGGTCTTGTAGGCCTGCGGGATGCCGCTCTTGCCGTAGAGAAAGCCGCCGGTGGGGAAGTCCGGGCCTTGCACGTGCTTCAGAACTTCGGCCAGACCGGCGCTGGGATTCTTCACCAGCTCGATGGCGGCGTTGACGACCTCGGTGAGATTGTGAGGCGGAATATTGGTGGCCATGCCGACGGCGATGCCGTTCGAGCCGTTGACGATCAGCGTGGGAATGCGCGTGGGAAGAACGGTCGGCTCGTCGGTCGTCTCATCGAAGTTGGCCATCATATCGACGGTTTCCATATCGATGTCGGCCATCATCTCTTCGGCGATGCGCTCCATGCGGCACTCGGTATAACGGTAGGCCGCCGGCGGATCGCCATCGACCGAGCCGAAGTTACCCTGACCATCCACCAGCGGATAACGCAACGACCACGGCTGCGCCATGCGCACCAACGCGTCATAGACGGACGAATCGCCGTGTGGGTGATATTTCTTGAGGCATTCGCCCACTACGCCGGCGCATTTGGAATATCTCTTGTTGTGTTGCAGGCCTTCGCGGTCCATCGCCGTCAGAATGCGCCGGTGTACGGGCTTGAGGCCGTCCCTCGCATCCGGCAGCGCGCGCCCGACGATAACTGACATCGAGTAAGCAAGATAGGAGCGGCGCATCTCCTCTTCAATGTTCATGGGGAGAAAGTTGGTGCCGCTTTTGGGCGGCAAGCCGCCATCGAGAGGGAGGAGGGGGTTCTTATCGTCTGGCATAATGTTTTTTCTAGGCGCGCGGAAGGCGGCGTAAAAGGTCCGGAAAAGGCAGGGCCGGGCTTCGCAGGCTGTACTTTTATTTTACTCGGTCGAGAAGGGTTTCAGCAAGGTTAAATGAAGGAAATAAGTCCTTATTCTGCTAGATTTTATAGCAGTTTACAGAGTTGGCGTTGAGAGCCTTCGGAGATCAGGCCGCGCGGCGGGTTTTTGCCTTGGATTTGGCGGCTGATTTAGCTTTCTTTATCGCCTTCTTTTCGGCTACTTCCCTACAGCAGCCCCGGCAAACTCAGCACGCAGAAAACGGCCTGCAAGAGCACAATGGCGCCGGCGGCGCAGAGCGCGATGCGGCCTCGCGGGCCTTCGTAGGCATCTGCGAAGACGCCGCCCACAAATGTGAGCAGAAACGGCAGCGCCCACAGCCACGGAGCGCCAGGTACGCCGGTCATCACAAGCACCATCAAGAGCAATGCGCAGAGCAGTGGAGTTGTGTTACCGAAGTAGCGCGAGCGGCGGATGCCCAAATAGAGCGCCACGGCAGCCGCCGCGGCCACGGTTATCCCGGCGTTCGTGAGCGTGGAAAAGAATCGCCGCGCCGGATCGAGCGAGAGGCCCAGCAGCGCGGACGCCGAGCGGAAGAAGTTACAGTACGCAGCCGGCGAGAAGCCGTAGCAGACGAAGACCAGCACCAGTGCTCCGGCAACGGCGACGAGTATCACCGGGAGCACTTGACTTCTGCGCTCCTCTGCCACCCACAGCATCAGCGCGAGACCCAGCAGCGCCGCCAAAGCCAGCGCGGCAACGTGCGCAGCCGCGGCCAGCCCGAAGGCCGCCGTGAGCAGCACAATGCGCGGACGCCACTTTCGCCTCGGCCCCTGCATGGCATGGGCTACGCCGATGCATGTGTAGACGCCGCCATAGACGCCCAACGCGGCGAGTATGTCGGGGTTGGGCGCGACGCAGGCTCTCAACATCGCCGGAGAAAAGCAGTAGAGCGCAAGCGCCGTGTAGCCGCCCAGGTTTCCGTAAAGCCGCCGCGTCACCCACCATAACCCCGCGCCCAGCAGGCAGCCGGCGCCAAGAAAGGGCAGCCGCAGCAGCAACAGAATATGCGTGAACTGATGGCGCAGCTCCCAGGCGCTTGGCGCTTCGTCGGTCTGCACCACGCGGTCTTCCGGTTTGCGAAAGAGATCCAGCCCGCGCTCAGTCAGCAGATTCAGCGTCAGCGGCAGTCCTGCCAGCCGGTAAGCCAGAATCCCGTCGCGGATCTTGCCGCAACTGGTGAAGTCGCCGGTCAGTTGCGCCGGCCGCTCCCACATCTCGCGTCCGCAGCGGGCGTACTGGTAGTCGCGGTCGGTGAGCGTTTGTCGGCTGATGCAGCCCAGCCCCTGAATGAGAAAGACGGCCAGCATCGCCGCCGCAATGCGCTGCGGCAGATTGAAACGGAAGCGGCGAATGCGTGCAAAGCGGTGAGTCATTATGCGCTGAAGGAACCATTCCATTTTACGCGCTGAACGTTCACGTCAGCCGGGGATGCGCCATCACATGCAACAAAGCCGCCCCGAAGGACGGCTTTGATGGCAATCATTGACTCCTAGGGTCTGTCATCTAATTCCGCGGGGGCAGCGACGGGAGCCAATTTCCCTCAGTTCGAGGCGCGAGGAGCGAACTGTAACCGGTTACTGGAGTGACGAGCAACGAAGAAATGGGGAAAATTGGCCCCGTCCCTTCGGGTTGCGGCGAAAAACCGGGGTCCCCGGCGACAGGTCTTCGTCGCTGGGGTGGAAATCCGCCCATACTTCGTTCTCGTCCTTGTGCTTGGAATAACCAAACCCTGCGGACTCCGCCTCGTCTCCACCCCACGGACCAAAGATCAGTCCGTGGGGGCCCCGGTCTGGACGGTTTTTCGCAAGCAACGCTACCCCCGATGAATTAGATGACAGGCCCTAGTAGAAGATGGCGCCGATAGACATATTGCCCGTGAGCGTCACCTGACATGTTGTTGCGGTGACGACAGGACAGTTCGCCGACCAACCTCCAAAAGACCCGGCGGGAGATGCCTCTGTCAGCGTCACCACGGAGTTGACAGGGTAGGTTCCCGTGCATACCGAGCCGCCAGCTCCAGCCCAGCCTGGGCCGCAATGAATCAGATCAGCCGCTCCATTGCCGTTGGGAGCTGTAATCTGCCAGGTGCTGGTGTTTTCTCCCACGTTAAAGACGGTCAACGTGGCAAAATCCTCTGGGACTGCCGGTCCAGGCTCGCATACAGGGGGTTGAGGAGGGCTGACTTCGCAGGCAAACGACTCAGGATTGGAGAGAACAGCCGTGCCGTCCGCATTGAAGGCCTCCGCATAGATGGGGCTGCTGCCCTCATAACCCATAGCCGTCACCAGTCCGCCATCTTCCCCGCTTGTCCCGCCGGAGTCAACGGATGCAACCTCTGGTGCGAAGGATATCCAGGTGACAGGAGTCACCGGGACGGTGCAAGGAAGCACGGTGCAGCCGCCAAACCCGGGGTGGGATATTCCGTTGGTGATGTCCTGATAGGTTGGAGTGGTCGAGAAGTTGCCGAAGGCCAGATATTGCGCTGTCATCCCTTGAGTCGAAACCGTGGTATTGCCCGGCACAATCGTAATCGACAGCAGAGGCTCCGGCGGGGCCGAATTGGAAACAGTAATGGACACTGCGTTGCTATGCACTACGGTGCCATCGGTGTTGGTGTACAGCGCCGTGACACTGGTATTGCCGGGGTTTAAGCCGATCACTTCCCCAGCCGCTGTGCAAGACGCACTGGGAGTGGCCGCGCCGGTACACATAACAATGATCGAATTAGGGCTGGCGGTCCATTGCAGTTGCGCGTTGGTGGGCGTGGAGGGGGCCAGGATTTGATCAAGACCTGAGGGCCCGGTGCCCAGCGCTATCAGTTGGGCGCTTTGGGAGGCTGTAACCGAAACCGAGATCGGAAGGATGGAAACGGCCGTGACCTGCTCCGTGTTTCCCGCCAGCACCGTAAGGCTTGCAGTGGCCGGCGGCACTATGGTCCCATCTGAGTTGGTATAGATCGCAGTGATATTTGTAGTTCCCTTGCCCACTGCCGTGGCCAGCCCGTAACCGGTCGGTGATGCAGCAGGGCAAGAAGCGGTAACACCAACAGTGCAAATAGTTGCAACCTGAGGCGTAGTCGCGCTCCATGCAACCTGGCTGGTCAGGTTTACCGTAGCTCCCGTCGAGGTTGTTCCAATGGCGAGGAATTGGCTGGTATCCGTTGGAACTGCGACCGACGAAGTGAGAGGAGTAATGGCGAGTGACGCCACCGTCCCAGTGCCTCCAGAGCCTGTGCCGGTCGGCTGGGTGACGTTCACAGTCATCGTACCCGTGATGACGCCATTGAAGCCCGGCGCGGTGGCAGTGACCAGGATGTTGCTGCAGGTGTTGTCGCCGGAGGTGATAAGTCCTGTGCTGCTTACTGTAACGCACTCAGGCGTGGAACTCGCCCAAGTCACCTGATCCGTGATATTGATGGTGGATGCGGGATGTGTGCCGTGCGTATACGTTCCCATTGCCGTCAATTGCGTGCTGAGGCCCGGTCCGCCAAAACTCATGGTAGTGGGCGTCACAGCGATAGACGACAGGGAGGCCTGGGTTAGGCAACTGTCAAGCGGAAGCAAAAGGCCGGCGAACAGAAGCGCCTTCAGACAAAAAGGAATACGCATGGAAGACTCCTAGCTTTTCCTGATGATTCTACACCCGTCATACCATCTTTAGTCCGCAAAAACAATCCTCTTTGCGTGGAATCAAAACAGTCAATAATATACGGACGCTCTCCGGATCAACTTTGCTCCTGTCCACCGCCAGCGACTACACTTCTCAACAGCATGGCAACTGCACACAACGACAATCCGGAGAGGCTGGTCAGCGCCGCGCGCGCCGACGAGGAGCAGGGCTTCGAGCTGAAACTGCGCCCCCGCCGGCTGGGCGAGTTCATTGGCCAAACTAAAGCAAAAGAACAACTTGCCATTGCTCTCGAAGCCGCCAAATCGCGCGGCGAGGCGCTCGACCACGTGCTGCTCTCCGGCCCTCCCGGCCTGGGCAAGACCACCCTCGCCACCATTATTGCCAACGAGCTGGATGTCGGCTTTCAGCAGACCTCCGGCCCGGCTCTGCAAATCCAGGGCGACCTGACCGCCATCCTCACCAACCTGCGCGAGCGCCAGGTTCTCTTCCTCGACGAAATTCACCGTATGCAGCCCGTCCTGGAAGAAAAGCTCTACACCGCCCTCGAAGATTACAAGCTGGACATCATCATCGGCCAGGGTCCGGCGGCGCGCACGCACGTGATGGAGATTCGCCCCTTCACCTTCATCGGCGCCACCACTCGTCCCGGCCTGCTGAGTTCGCCGCTTCGCTCGCGCTTCGGCATTCTGCTGCGGCTGGAATTCTATACAGAGGATGAACTGCGCTTTATCGTCACGCGATCCGCGGAAGTCATGCAGATTCCCATCGACCAGGACGGCGCTGCAGAAATCGCGCTGCGCTCCCGCGGCACTCCGCGCATCGCCAACCGCCTCCTCCGCCGCGTGCGCGACTACGCTCAGGTGCGCGGCAGCGGCGTCATCGACCGCCCCACCGCCAACGCCTCCCTCACCATGCTTGAAGTGGACGCTCACGGCTTCGACGAGATCGACCGCCGGCTGCTGCTGGCCATCATCGAAAAATACGATGGCGGACCCGTCGGCCTCAGCACACTCGCCGCAACCCTCGCCGAGGAGCAGGACGCCCTCGAAGAGGTCTACGAGCCGTTTCTCATTCAGATCGGATTCCTCGACCGCACGCCGCGCGGCCGCGTCGCCACGCGTCTGGCCTATGAGCACTTCGGCCTCACCATGCCCGGACGCCAGACGCCGCTGTTTTAGATTGTTGGAATCCAGCCGCGCTGAACGACTGGTACACTGCACGTCAACCGAAGAATCACGATGAGTCTTGAGAAGCTGTGCCCCGTTCATCGCGGCATTATCGCGATGAGCGGGCGGTAAACTCGAGGTCATGTCGTGACCGGACTAGGATGGAGTCATGCCGTACGGTCTGAAACGGTTTCAGAAAGCAGAAGCTCTTCACTTCATCACGTTCAGTTGTTTTCACCGCCTTCCGTTTCTTGATGTACCGGGTTCCAAAGAGATGGTTGAAGCAATTTTGGAACTGACACGCGCGCGCCATCACGTGAGGGTTTACGCCTACGTCCTGATGCCCGAGCACGTCCATTTGCTCATCAACGAGCCGGAGGCGATTCTCGTAGCGCAGTTTTTGAAGGTCGTTAAGCAGATGACTTCGCGCAAACTGAAAGGTGAGCGCGAGAAGTTCTGGCAAGAACGCTACTATGACAGTAATGTTCATGGGGAAGATGAGCGCTCCGAAGTGATACGATACATTCATCGAAATCCGGTCAAGCGCGGATTGGCAGCATCTCCCGGTGATTATCCATGGAGCAGCTTCAACCATTACGCAACCGGCGTTCGAGGCGTGGTTGAAATCGAGTCAGAATGGACGGCGCGTCATCGACTCCCGCTCATCGCGATAAAACTGCGATGAACGGGGCACAGCTTTTCATAGAACATATTTTGGTGAAGGAAGAATGATCGATGACCGGGCCACCTGCCAAAGGATTTGTTGTATGGCGAGATAAGAACCATCCGGACCAGGGTACAGCCTTTCATCCAGATCAACCGGATGTATACAAGACAAAGTGGGGATTTGAATGACAACCGAACGGGGGAATGAAGAGAAGATATGCTTGCAGAAGGGCCCAAGCCTTGTGATCTGGGAACTTCTGACCAGAACACTACGTAATCCTGAGGCACGAAATGAAATGAGTCAAGGCAACCAAGAGTTAGTGCTTAGGTTGGACAAAGCAGAACGACAGGCACTGCATTACCTCGCGGGCGCGATTCAGCGGGCAGTACCTGAGGCTTTGGCCCCCGTGAATCCGGAGCTAATCGCAGAGGGTAAGCGTTGGTTACTGTCGCGAACTAAGTTGTGATTGTAAATAGTCGATCCTGAAAAACCTGTCCATCGACAAAATTCGACAGGTGGCAGGTGGCCCGCTCATCAACTCCCTGAAACCCGAGTGCCCCATTCATCCACAGTTTTATCGTGGATGAGTGGGAACCACGAAACTCGAAAGTACGTCTTTTTCCAAAGGCTTCAGGTCAGGCCGTGGTCACTGTCCACTGTCTTGCACATTATTTCCCCTCCGGCGCACACAATGGATGCATGACCACCAACCAAACCTCCGGGCTTTCCCTAGTCCCTAGTCCCTATTCCCTAGTCCCTAGTCCCTAGTCCCTAGTCCCGTAACTCCTTATCCTGGACGATTTTGCAGGGAACTCCTTTGTTTTGATGATTTTGCAGCGCAACACTCCCTATAACCTCATGAAAACAAGGATTTTGCGTCCAAAATAGGGGTGGGGGTATCCGCCATAAGCGCTAAGTTAATAAGCTAAGTTGTAGCCTTCGCTTCCGGTGTGGCTCGCTCATAAACTTTTGCTTTGCCATTTTCACATCCGCACCGTGGAAGCAACGGTGTAGGAAGGCTCAACAGTATACTGATATTGCTCTCGCTTACTTTCTTGCCCTCTTGGCCTGAGCCTTTAGCCATGGAATCATTTTTTGTCCGTTATCGGAATCTTGTGGTGCTGCTGGTCATCCTGATGGCGCAGATCATCGGGCTGGCCGTGCAGGTGCGCCGCACCGAGAGCGGACACAATACGCTCGATCCGCATGACGGGTCCAGCGTACGTCTCTTCCGGCTCTGGGCCGATACCGTGGTCACGCCGCCGGAGCGTATCTTCCACGCCGCCAAGATGGGCGGGGCGGGCCTATGGCAAAACTATATTGACCTGCACAGCGTTCGCGAGCAGAACAAAGACCTGCAAAAGACAATTGACCGGCTTCGCCTTGAACAGGCGACTTTGCTGGAGGACGCCAAGCAGGGCGAGCGGTTGCAGGCGCTGGTGGGCTTCCAGCAGAGTTACATTTATAAGACGCTGGCGGCGCAGGCCATCGGCTCCAGCGGCAGCGACACTTCGCGGGTCTTCTATCTCGACAAGGGCGCAACGGATGGCCTCAGCCGCGACAATGCTGTCATCACCGCGGACGGCATTGTGGGCAAGGTGCGCGAGGTCTTTCCTCATACGGCGCAGGTGCTGATGATCAACGACCAGACCAGCGGCGCGGGCGTGATTCTGGAGACGACGCGCATTCGCGGCATCCTGCGCGGCAACGCCAACGGCCGCCTGCAAATTGTGGGCCTGCTCGCCGACCAGCGCATCAAGCCGGGAGAGAACGTGCTCACCGCCGGCGGCGATCTGATCTTTCCGCGCGGCCTTCCCGTAGGCGTGGTGGAGAAAGTGGTCCCCGATCCCGAACGCGACGCCTTCATTGACGTCATCGTGCGACCGGCGGCTCATTTGAATCAACTCGACGAGGTGCTGGTCATTACCTCGACCGAGCCGCGCTTCTCCAATGAGCAGCAACAGGATATGTCTGTCAGCGAGAACTTGAAGGGTGCGGAGGCGGCGGCGATCAAGGCACAGCAAAAGGCTTCGGAGATCATGGCGGAACGGCTGCCGGGGCTGACCGATCCCAATCTTCCGCCGGAGCAGCAACCGCTTCTGGACAACTCGAACCCCAATCCGGTGGCGCACCCGCCGCTGGCGCTGCATCCCGACCGGTTTACGCCGGGAACTGCTGCCGCGCCCGCGCCCAAGCCGGGCGAGAATCCAGAATCTAAACCGGCTCAGCCGTCCAATCCCCAATCGCCCGATGCAGGGAGGAATCCATAGCCATGAACGTATTGGGCGACGATCATCGCCGCGATCTGGGGATTCGCAGTTACCCGATGCTGGTCTATGCGCTGGCTCCGCTGCTGGCGGTAGTGCTGCAAGCCCTGCTCGCGAATATGTTGCGCGGCTATTCCTGGTACGATCTGCCGCTGCTGGTCACAATCTACTTTGCCCTGGTCCGGCGAGACCCGATCCAGGGAACGCTGATGGGCTGCGCGCTGGGTCTTTTTGAAGATGCCCTCACCCACCGCGCCATCGGCGTCAACGGAATTGCCAAGACTGTAGCCGGTTTTCTGGCCGGCTCGGTTGGCGTTCGCATTGACGTGGAAAACAACACGATTCGCCTGATGCTGGTCTTTCTGCTCTCGCTGCTGTGCAGCACAATCTATGTTTTCATCTACCGCGTTCTGCTGGGGTTGGATCTGGAGTGGAGCTGGCTGGCGGAGTTGATGAAGGCGGTAGGAAACTCAGTCATTGCAATCGTGCTCTTTCCATTGCTGGATCATACGCAGATCAGGGACTAGGGGTTAGCGATGAACAGGACTTTTCAGGAATTCCCATAGCGAGTTTCTCCCATGTTTTTTACATGAAGCATTACTGTTCAGGTGAAATGCGATAACTTCGCCTTGATTTTTGCGTCCAATGAGCCGAAACTTGTATTGAGTACAGAATCGCCAGAACTCATAATTTCCAACAAACTGCGTGATTCGGGGTGCGACGTGAAGTTAAGAAAAATGCTGAAAATCAAAGTCACTGTCCAAGTTGAAAAAGATGGCGACGCGTTCTATGCGTATTGCCCCGGACTCAAGGGTTTGCATGTTGATGGGGCCACGGAGGACGAAGCGATCAACAACGCCGTTGAGGCGGCCAGCCTCTACGTCTCTTCGATGATTCAACACGACGATCCTTTGCCAATTGGAGCCGATTTTAAAGCAGAAGAGCAAGCGTTGCGGCACTCGTCTGTAAGGCGGACTCTTTCACGGAACGTAGAGATGCCATGGCCTTCAGCGCAAGTGTGTGGAGTCAACTAAAAAATACGACGGCAGATGAACTGATTACGGCCCTCAAGAAGAGCGGCTGGACACTGGAGCCTGATTGCAAAGGGGCGATTCAGGTCTACCGGAGCGCTGAAGGACGAAGAGTCGGTATTCATTATCATCCAAAGAAAACTTACGGTGCGAAGCTGTTGGCTGGACTGCTTGCGGACATTGGCTGGACCGAAGCCGAAATGAAGAAACTCAAGCTCGTCAAATGAGCCTTGCTGATTTGCTCAACTCCTCGGAAACTCTAAAAACAGGCTGCGGCACTCAGAAGCTGAAATCCGCTGTATTCTAGGCATAGACGATGCATTCCGGCGGCAGCACTCGCGGCGACAAGCTCTCCACCCTCAAGTTGACGGTGGTGCAGTACGGCATTCTGTTGATGATGCTGACCCTTGCCGCCGGCCTCTGGCGGCTGCAAGTGCTGGGCGCGGAGAACTTCCGCCAGCTTGCCGAGCAGAATCGCATCCGCAAAGAGCCGGTGATGGCCGGCCGCGGCAAGCTCTTCGACCGCGAGAATCGCCTGATCGTTGACAACTACCCCTCGGTCTCCTGCTATCTTGTCCGCGAGCAGAATCGCAATGTCGATGACGATCTGCCGCTGATCGCGCGTGGATTGAACCTGGACCTCGAACAGTTGCGCGCCTCGCTGCGCCGCTATCGCGCTCGTCCCATCTACGAGCCGATCCCCATCAAGCAGGACATCACCGCCGATGAGCAGGCCTTCATCGAGGCGCACCGCAACGAGCTGCCTGAGTTGGAGACCATCGACGTGGAGCGACGCCTCTATCCGCGAGACGGCTTTGCCGCGCACCTTATCGGGTACGTTGGCGAGGTCAGCGAGGACGATCTCAACAACCCGCGCTTTTCCTACTACACCCCCGGCGACGTGGTCGGCAAGGCTGGCGTCGAGGAAACGTACGACCAGTTGCTGCGCGGCCAGGACGGCTCACGCGATGTAATCGTGGATAGCCACGGTCGCGAGGTGGGCTACCTCCGCACGCAGCACGCCATCCCCGGCCAGGATTTGAAGCTCACCATCGATAACGATCTGCAACGCGCAGCCGAGCTGGCGCTGGGCAGCCGCACCGGCGCGATTGTCGCCATGGACCCGCGCAACGGCGAGATTCTGGCCATGGTCTCGCGCCCCAGCTTCGATCCCAACGATTTCGCCGTGCGCATCAACCGCGCCGATTGGAACAAACTCATCACCGATCCCGACCACCCATTGATGAACAAGGCTATCCAGGCACAACTGGCGCCAGGTTCCACATTCAAAATCCTCATGTCTGTGGCCGGATTGCAGGAGGGCATCGCGCAGGATATGAAGATCAACTGCGCGGGCGGATGGGGGCCTTACGGATTCTTTCACCATTGCGACGAGCACCACGGCGCGGTGGATATTCACAACGCCATACCGTTCTCCTGCGACACCTTTTACTACATGCTGGGCGACAAACTGGGCATCGACAGAATCGCGAAGTACGCCAGCGAATTCGGCTACGGCCAAAAGACCGGCATCGACCTGCCCGGCGAACAGGCTGGACTGATGCCCTCCGCCCAGTGGAAGCTGAAGAACTACCATGCGCGCTGGTATCCGGACGAGACGCTTGACGTGGCCATCGGCCAGGGCGCGGTGGAGGCGACGCCGCTGCAACTGGCGCGGATCATCGGCGGCATCGCCTCAGGCGGACATCTTGTCCGGCCTCACGTTGTCGTTCCCGATCAACTTCCAGCCGACTTCCGCAAGGCCATGCAAGAGAGCTTTCCGGGATCGGGCGAAGTGAACATCCCCATCGATCCGGAGAATTGGATCACCATCACCGACGGCATGGCGGAGGTCACGCAGCCCGGCTACTTCCACACCGCCCAGTCTGCTCATCTCGAAGGCATCGACTTTGCAGGCAAGACAGGGACTGCTCAGTTGATGAGCCACGAAGCGTTGGGCAAGACGGCAAAGGGGCATTCCACTTATCCCAACGTGTGGTTTGTCGGCGTCACGCCGCGCCGCAATCCGGAGTTGGTCGTCGCCGTGCTTTGGCAGAATGGCGAATTCAGTTACTATCCGGCCCGCATCGGCGCCAAGATTGTCTCGGCCTATGTTGAAAAGCAGCGCCGTCTGGCAAACAATCTCCAGCCGAGCAAAACGCCGCCGCCGGTCGAGATGAGCGCAGTCTGGACCGTTCCTGAACCGGCTTCAGGTAGCCGCGCCAAATCTGCAAATCAGAAAGAGAAGCCGCCGCGGATGCAAGCCGGAAGTTTTCTTATTCAGGATGGCGAGATCGTTGCCGGTAAACCCAACAATCCATCCGCCGCGTCCAAGACGGCTGCGTCCGGCGCTCGATCATTGCATGAGGCGGCGGCTACGTCAGCCAGTTCAGCAGGGAAGGGACAATAACCCGGATGCGCCGCTTCTTGAGTTTCCGCGACTTCGATTGGTCCCTGTTGGCAATGGTGCTCGTGCTCTGCACCATATCCGTGCTTGAGATTTATTCCGCCACGCTGCATACCAAATACATTGGCTTTCACACCAAGCAAATCTTTTACATCGTGGGCGGGCTAGCCGCCATGTTTCTCTTCTCGAAGATCGACTATCACCGCCTGCTTGACTGGGTTCCATGGGCCTTTGGCTTCAGTATTGTGGCACTGATTGCCGTGAGGCTATTTGGTCACAAAGTACTGGGAGCAAAGCGCTGGATCAACATCGGACATATGCAGTTTCAGCCCTCGGAATGGGTCAAGCTCATCCTGATTCTGGCCGTGGCCCGCTACTTTGCCAATCTCGGCGGGCGCAACCTCACCTGGAGGGAGATATTCAAGGCTTTTGTGCTCGTCGGACTTCCCATGGTGCTGGTGCTCATTCAACCTGATCTGGGAACCGCACTCACCTATACGCCAATTCTGGTCGCCGGACTGTTTCTGGGCGGCATCAATATCCGCCAGTCGATCATCCTGTTGGCTTGCGGGGCGGTGCTTATCGCGGGTGTCTGGAGCAGTGGCAAGGTTCTCAAGCCCTATCAGAAAGCCCGGCTGACCAGCTTTATCAACCCCGACAACGACCCCAAAGGAACCGGATACCAACTGCTGCAATCCAAGATTGCCGTCGGCTCCGGCGGTGTTTGGGGCAAAGGAATGGCCAAAGGAACCCAGACGCAAGGCGACTTCCTGCCGATTCCCCATGCCGACTTCATCTTTGCCGCATTCGGTGAGGAACACGGCTTCGTCGGCGCGATTTTCGTCCTGCTGTTATACTTTTCCATATTGATGCGTTTGATTCAGAACGCTCAAACAGCCGCGGACCTGTCCGGTTCCTTGATTATCATGGGAGTGGTGGCTGTGTTGACCTTTCAGATTGCGGTCAACGTGGGCATGGTCATCGGGTTTATGCCCGTCACCGGAATCCCTTTGCCGTTAATGAGTTACGGTGGATCTTCGGTGCTGTTTACGTTCCTGGCGCTGGGCGCGGCTATGAATGTCCGTATGCGCCGGTTTGTGAACTAAAGGATTTGTTGCTTCGCCTCTTGTGTCCCCCCGGAACCGTCCGGTCCGCAAGAGATAAGTTTTTTGGAGTATTTCGCCGGCCAGGTCCAGATGGACTGCGCGCCCGGCAGGATTGGGTTCATGAGCACGCAGAGACGGGAGAACCGCTTGCGGCGCACAGGTTGCACGAAGCTATCGGGGGATGCTACTCCCGGTCACTTTGTGCGGCATGGTTGCGCAATCGCCGGCGGTGAAACGGCCTCAAGACAGTTGGCCACAAACTCTCTGCAATCGGGTTTCCGTATCGTACAGTTTGTACGGGTTATTCAGCACGTTCTGGTTGTCAAGATTGTCCGGCTCTTTGTTCACCTCGCGTCGCCGCCCTGCGCGGCCGACCTTGGAGTGGTAACCGGAAGACCAGCAAATTACGGTTTCTCGCATCCGCTTATTCACTTTCCTCCCGACTTCGCGCCTCTCCAATTGACCTTGCCCTGAGTCCCGGCTGGCAGACGCCGCTGGGCGGAAAGGTACGATGGCAAAGGAAATATGCATCTCCAGCACGCCGCATGAGACGCGGCTGGCTATTCTTGAAGATGATCAACTCGCGGAAATCTACTACGAACGCGAAAACGAATACACGTTAGCCGGTTCGATTTACAACGGTCGCGTCACTCGCGTGCTGCCCGGTATGCAGTCCGCTTTTGTGGACGTTGGCCTGGAGCGCGACGCCTTCCTCTACGTCACTGACTTCATGGAGTTGGAAGACCCGGAAGAGAGCGACGAGCTGGAAAAGGTTGTGGTTAGCAACGCCAACCAGCCTCCGCGCGAGGTTCGCCACAGCGGTCGCGGCGGCCAGAAGACCGATCAGAAGACCGATCAAAAGCAGGAGCAGCGCCAAGCCCCCGAAAAACGCCAATTGACGGTCGAGGCTCTCCCGGAGACTGAGAGTGTTTCGCAAGCAATAACCGTCACCGCTCCCGATCAGGCCGAGGGCGGTGAACAAGAATCCGGCGAACCCGGCGCCAAGCGCTGGCGCGGACGCCGCCGTCGTCGCGGCGGTCGTGGCGGCGGCGCTGCGGCAGGCTCTCAGCCTGAGGCGAGCGAACCTTCGACCGTCAGCGCCGGACAAATAGAACAAGTCTACGAGACCGAGCAGGAGGTTGCGCCGCAGATTCACGCATCCGGCGTTCCCGCGGACAGGCCTTCATCGCAGAGGCGCGAGGCTGCTGAACTCGCGTCCCGCTCTGACCGCGCACCGTCTTCCGCTCCGGTCCCCTTCGTCATGCCCGGCGAATCGCTCTCCCGGTACGGCGGCGCTCCCGCGGAGAATTCTTCCAAAGCTGAGTCAGCTCCCGCGCCTGCTCGACCCGCCAGTAGTTTCAAGCCCGCCACGCTGATCGAGGCGCCTCTCAGTTGGGATGGCAGCGGCGTACTCCCCGGCGAGTCGCTCTCCCGGCGTCGCAAGCAAGAGCCGACAATCGAAGCCCAGGCCGAGCCGCAGAGTCTAGTCACCGATCAGCCGACAGCCGACAGCTTCGCCCCAGAGGAACAGAAATTTGTCGAGGAGACGGCTGAAGCTGAGCCAGTCTCCGAAGCTGCTCCTGAGCCTATCGAGGCAATCAGCGAACAGGAGCTAGTCTCCAAATGGACCAAGGCCTCTCTGGCCGATGTGACTCCCATTGATGAGGATGAGTTCGAGGAAGCCACTGAAACTGCGATTGCTCCTGCACTCCAATCCGAGTCGCCGCAATTCAAAACGGAAACCGACCCAGACGCTTCCGCCTCTCACAACGTCGATCCTCTGCCTCCATCCGGCTTCCGCTTTTTAGGTTTTGGTAAGAAGAAGCCCGAAGAGAAGCCCGCCAAGTCGAGCTCAACCTACGCTCCGGGCAAAGGCCTCATTGAAGAAGAGATCATCGAAGAAGAGGAGTACGTCGCCCCCCGCCATCAGCATCGCGCCAAAGGCGGCGACCACGATGGCGACGACTTTGAAGAGGAGACGCTGCACAATCAGCTTCGCACCGGCGACCTCGGCGAGATGCTGCAAGAGGCGCACCTCGACCATCGCATTCTGTTAAACTTCGACAACAACGAGGACGAGGACGACGACGAAACAGCCACTGAAGGCCAGCCTTCCACGGAGGCCTCAGGCCAGCAGCGCCGCGACCGCACTGCTCGCGGACGCCGTGGGCGCGGGGCACAGGCAGCACCCGGTGGCCAGGGCGGCAAAGGCCGGCCCATGTCGCGCCGCACGGCGCAGACCTCCGACCTGCCGATTATCAGCGACCTGCTCAAGCCCGGTCAGGAGATTCTCGTTCAGATCGCCAAGGAGCCAATCGCAAAGAAGGGCGCGCGCATCACCTCGCATATTGCGCTGCCCGGCCGCTTCCTGGTCTTCATGCCCACTGTTACGCACATCGGCGTCAGCCGCAAGATTGCGTCGGATGAAGAGCGCCAGCGCCTCAAGCGCATTCTCGTTCACGAACGCGGAGAGGCCGCCGGCGGATTTATCGTCCGCACTGCCGCTGAAAACGCGTCCGAAGAAGAACTGCGCACCGATCTGCGTATGCTGCTGAATCTCTGGGCAGACATCAAAAAGCGCTCCGATGAATTCAAGTCCCCCGCGCTGATCTTTCACGATTCCGGGCTTATTGAGCGCATCCTGCGCGATCAGGTCAACAGCAATTTCTCGGCTATTTGGGTTGATTCTCAGGAAAACTACGAGCGCATCGTCAAGTTCCTTAACCTTTACTCGCCCGCGCTCGTGCGCCGCGTCAAGCTCTACACCAAAGAGACGCCGCTCTTCGAGCACTTCGGCATTCAGGACGAGATCGCCAAGGCACTCAACTCCAAAGTCTGGCTCAAGTCCGGCGGCTCCATCGTCATCAACCAGACCGAGGCTTTGGTCGCCATCGACATCAACACCGGCAAGT